>NZ_JARESU010000017.1:0-134277 GCF_046027075.1 Paraburkholderia sp. RL18-085-BIA-A
CCCCCGGTGCTTTTCACCAAACCCCCTCCCCCCGTTATCGGCGGGGGGGGGGGGGGGGGCCCCCCCCCCCCCGGCGCCAGCCTTATGAAGACGCTGGCGAGACCGTGCGCATCGGTCAGGTCGAGGTGCGCTGCGGCGCCGGCGGCGCGCTCGTGCCGCGCGTCAATCCCGCTTATCTGTTCGCGGCGCGCTTTAACGACATCGTCGAAGACATCGTCGAGAATCGCCGCGTGATGCTGATCGGTCACACCGGCGCGGGCAAGACCAGCCTGATCGAACAGGTCGCGGCGCGCTCGCGTCACGGCGTGTTGCGCTCGAACATGAACGGGCAGACCACCGTCGGCGATTTCGTCGGCTTCTGGACCGTCAAGGGCGGCGAGACGCTGTGGGTCGACGGCGTGCTGCCCACGGCGATGCGCGAAGGGCTCTGGCTGATCGTCGATGAAATCGATTTTGCCGAGCCGTCGATTCTCGCCGCCCTCACCGCCGTGCTCGAACCGCACGGGCGCCTCGTGCTGAAGGAGAAAGGCAACGAGATCGTCGCGCCGCATCCGTCATTCCGCCTCTTCGCAACGGCGAACGCGGTCGGCGCGATGAGTCAGTTCCGGCATCTGTACCAGGGCTCGAATCTGATGAACGAGGCGTTTCTGGATCGCTGGCGCGTCTACCTGCTCGACTATCTGACGCCCGCCGAAGAAGCCGACGTGCTGATGCGAACGCTAGCGCCGAATATGACGCGCACACTGGCCGCGACGCTCGCCGCGATTGCCGCCGACTGCCGCGCGGCGTTCGCCCGCGAGGATCTGTCGAGCGCGTTCTCGACCCGCCGGCTGCTCGACTGGGCCGAGCTGATGCTGCGCAACGGCGACCCCGAGCGCGCCGCCGGCCCGGCGATCTACGCGAAGGTGAGCCCGGAGGACGCTGCGTTGATTCGCGGCATCGTTCGGCATCACATCGCGCCGCCCGCGTGAGCGGACAGCGGCAAGGAAAGCGACCAGGAACGCGCGCATGAACGCCGCACACACAACGCACGACAAGCGCGGTTTCGCATTCGAATCGACGCTCGGCAAGGTGGCCCGCGTGCTCACCGGACAATACGGCGTGACCGTCGTGTTCAGTCCCGAGGGACCGCGCGTCGAACCCGGTCGCATCGTGATTCCCGACTACGAGATGAACGGCGGCATCGAACGCGATGTGCTGATCGGCTATCTCGACTTGCTGGTGGCGCGCGCGAAGCATGCGTCGCTCGCGCAGCTCGATGCGCTGCCCGCCGGTATCGCCGCGAATCTCGCGCAAGTGATCGAGGACCGCCGCGTATGCGCGCAACTGCTCGACGAATATCCGGGCGCGCGCTGGTTCATCGGCAAGCTGCGCGAGCACGCCGCGGAGCGCGTGCGGCAACGCTGGCCGAAGCTGCATTGGCGCGAGCGGCTGGTGTGGCTGGTCGAACGCGCGCTGTGGGACGAACCGCCCCGCCGCACCGAAGCGAGCCCGTCGCTATTGGCCGCGTTGCATGCCGCGCAGGATCTGCTGCGCGACGCGCGCGCGAGCGGTTCGACCGCGCAGAGCATCGCGGCGGCGCACGCGCTGGTGGCGCGCGTGCGGGCCTTGTCGGCGGGTGACGTGAACAGCATGGCGTTCAGCGCGGATGCGGTCGAGGACATCGACACACAGAGCGCCGCTGCGTCGTTGGCGCCCTTCGACGATGACGACAGCATGCTGCCCGATCACGACAGCGCGGCCGCGCCGAGCGCCGAGCGCAGCGGCGGCGCGCAGGCCGACGACGCACTCGGCATGGGGCAATCGCTCGCCGACTCGCAGCAGCCGTCCACCCGCTCCGAAGGCGAAGCGGGCGCGACCGCGACGCACGCCACGCGAGCCAACCTATCGATTCCGCTCGCCACCGAATTCGACGTGCTCGCCGATCTCACGGGCCAGGGCGACAGCGCGGCGTGGCGCGCGCTGCGCGCGCAAGCCCGCGCCGACACCGCGCCGCTGAAGGACAAACTCGAACGCGCGCTGAGCGCCGACGAGCGCATCCGCTGGCGCCGCGAGCAGGAGCGCGGCGAAATCGACCGCACCGCGCTGGCGAAGCTCGCAACCTCGCCCGGCTACCGCACGCCGTTTCGCACGCAACGCGCGGCCAAAGGGCGCGACGTCGCGGTGACGCTGCTGATCGACCGGAGCGGGTCGATGGCCGGGCGCAAGATCGAACTCGCGCGCCTGTGCGCGGCGGCGCTATGCGATGCGCTCACTCAGCTCTCGTTCGATTGTGAAGTGCTCGGCTATTGCTCGCTCGAATCCACGCCGATGCGGCAGCTCTACGAGCGGCAACTGGCGGCCGGCGCGGACTTGCGGCGCTACAACCGTTTCGTCGAGCGGCTCGATCTGAAGGTGTACAAACGCTTCGGCGCGACCGACCTGAGCGGGATCGCCGCGATCGACTGCGGCCACGAGAACCCCGACGGCGAAGCGCTCGCGTGGGCCGCGACGCGGCTCGCCGATCATCAGGCCGCGCGGCGCATCCTGATGGTGTTTTCCGACGGCTATCCGTCGACCGGCGACGGCGATCCGCAAGTCTTGCGCCGCGATCTGCGCGAACGCGTCGCGGCAATCGGCAAGCGCGGCATCGAACTCGTAGGGATCGGCGTGCTGACCGACGCGGTCGAGGACTTCTATCCGCGCAACGTGGTGGTCAGCCGCCTCGCCGAATTGCCGTCAACGGTGTTCTCGGTGTTGAGTTCGCTGCTGCTGACGCGCTAGCGTTCCTGTATCTCACGCCGTGCCCCGTCCGCGTGCGGCTGCAACGCCCCCTGTTCACGCCTGTTGCGGCTTGAACGGAAAGTGCTCGATCTCGCCGCCGCGCGCGACCACCGCCGAACTCTCGGGAATCTCCTGCCACCAGCCCGGCAAATCCGCGAGCGGCTCCGACAGCACCAGGAACGCGTCCTCGCCGGCCAGCATGATGCGCGGATCGTCGGGATACAGCTCGTGCAGATGACGGAACGACGTGCTGTGATACAGCGAGCGCGACTGCCCTTCGCTCGAATAGCGCACCGCGACGATCTGCTCACCGTCGGTCGCGCACACGGTCATGTTCAGCGGCTCGTCCACGCCGTGCCGCCGCCCGGTGTCCTCGACGAACGCCACCATCCGTTCGAGCGCGGTGACGGGCGCCAACTCCAGGCCGAACGTCAGCGCAAGGAAAAACAGCACTTCGGAATCGGTCGACCCTTCGATCGACGGGAACAGATCAGGGTCGATCGCCACCATCAGATCGCGGCGCACCGACGGATAGTTGCGCACCAGCCCGTTGTGCGCGAACAGCCAGCGGCCATGACGGAACGGATGGCAGTTGGTTTCCTGCGACGGCGTGTCGGTCGCCGCGCGGATGTGCGCGACGAACAGTGGCGAGTGAATCGCCCGCGCGGCCTCGCGCAGATTGCGGTCGCTCCACGCGGGCTGGATGCAGCGGTAACGATACGGAATGTCGGTCTGATGGCCGTACCAGCCGATCCCGAAGCCGTCACCATTGGTGGTGGTATGGCCGAGCCGCGAATGCAGGCTCTGGTCGATCAGTGAATGTTTGGCGTTGAACAGCACCGTTTCGAGCTGAAGCGGGTTACCGGTATAAGCGAGCCAGCGACACATGAATGCTCTCCTTGTGGATAGGGCTGACCGCTCCGGCGCGACGCGCCGCCGGGTGCGGGCTACTTGACGACGGGCTGCATCGTCGCGATCGGAATCAGGAATTCGGAGAAGCCGGTCAGCATGATCTGCACGCCGATGCACAGCAACAGAAACGAAGATACACGCATCGCCACCTTGGTCCCGTCGACACCGAGGTATCTGGCGAAAACCACCGCGCGGCTGTAGATCAGATAGACGGTGACGGCCACCGCAAACGAGATCACCACCGACGCAATGCTCGACAGCACGAACTCCGACAGCTTGTGCGTGCGGTTCGCGGTCAGCGCGATGGCGGTCGCGATCGCGCCGGGTCCGGTGGTCAATGGAATGGTAAGCGGGAAGAACGCCTTCGACATCGCGTTGTCCGCGTCGACGCGCTTGACGGCCGCCGGATCGGCCGGCTGCGTGTCGGGTGCGTTGAGCATCTGCCAGCCGCCCACCGCCACCGCGAGCCCGCCGCCGATGCGCAGCGCCTCTATCGAAATGCCGAAGAAATGCAGGATCGGCGTGCCGATAAAGAACGCCACCAGCAGCACGCAGACCACGTTGACGGCGATCTTCCTCGCGAGCGCGGTGCGCTCCTCGGTGGTCAATGCCGCGGTCCGGTCAAGGAAGACGAAAGCAATGCCGATCGGGTTGATGATGCTGATCAGCCCGGTGAAGCCAAACAGAATGTCCGAGATCAGACTGGCGACCATATGCGATCCGTATCGAACGGCGGCCCGGTTGGCGCGACTCAGTGCGCCCGCCGAAGACGCCCAACCATGTTGGTGAACCCGGAGCGCTTCGCGCGATCCGGCCAATGCTCGCACTACCTGGTGCAGACCACACTGCGTGGTGCAGATCATATCGCGGCGCGCCAGCCAATGCCGCAAATCGCCGCGCGCGGCCGGCCACCCGTCGGCGTGCCGCTGCGCGCGCGCCGCCTTGCAGCGCAGCAAGCGCGAGCCGAACGATGCACGCGCAACTTTCAGAAAGCCTACACTTTTTTGTCGCTCTTTACGTAAGCAAACTAACAGGCATACAGTCCTCAGCGAAGCCACGCTTTCTACGAGACGTACTTAACCGTTCGAGGAGTTGCCCCTATGTTGCTTCGTGCACTCGCTGCGCTGCCGTTCATCGGCATTCTGCTCGGCGTCCCGTTTGTGAATCGAGTCGAGCCGCTGGTGCTCGGCATGCCGTTCGTGCTGGCCTGGATCGTCATGTGGGTGGTGCTGAGTTCGATCATCATGGCGATCGTCTACCGTCTGGACCCATCCAATCGCAATTTCGTCGCCGATGGCGAGGAGGTCCGCTCATGAGCGCACTCGTCATCATCGCGGCCGTCACGCTGTTCGCGCTCTATCTCGGCGTGCGCGCGCGGCGCGGCCACGACATGAGCCTCGAACAGTGGAGCGTGGGCGGCCGCAGCTTCGGCACCGCCTTCGTGTTCCTGCTGATGGCCGGCGAAATCTACACGACCTTCACCTTCCTCGGCGGTAGCGGCTTCGCGTACGGCAAGGGCGCGCCGGTCTACTACATCCTCGCGTACGGCACGCTCGCGTACATCCTGTCGTACTGGATGCTGCCGCCGATCTGGCGTTACGCGAAGAAACAGCGCCTCGTCTCGCAGCCGCACTTCTTCTCGCGCAAATACGACAGCCCGGCGCTCGGCACGCTGGTCGCGCTGGTCGGCGTGGCCGCGCTGATTCCGTACCTCGTGCTGCAACTGAAGGGGCTCGGCATCATCGTCGCGACCGCGTCGTATGGGGCGATCTCGTCGACGGCGGCTGTGTGGATCGGCGCCTGCGTCGTGACGGCTTATGTGATCGTCTCGGGCGTGCGCGGCTCCGCGTGGAATTCGGTGGTGAAAGACCTGCTGATCCTCGCGATCGTGCTGTTCCTCGGCATCTATCTGCCGCTGCACTACTACGGCGGCCTGGGCGACATGTTCCGCGCGATCGACGCCGCCCGTCCCGGCTTCCTCGCGTTCCCGGCGCGCGGTTCGAGCGTGACGTGGTTCCAGTCGACCGTGCTCTTGACGGCGCTCGGCTTTTTCATGTGGCCGCACACGTTCGGCTCGATCTTTACCGCCAAGGACGAGCGCATCTTCCGGCGCAATGCGATGGTGCTGCCGCTGTATCAGCTGATCCTGCTGTTCGTGTTCTTCGTCGGCTTTGCGGCGACGCTGCGGGTGCCGGGCCTCAAGGGCGGCGACATCGACCTTTCGCTGTTCCGCCTGTCGCTGCAGACCTTCGACCCGTGGTTCGTCGGCGTGATCGGCGCGGCCGGCATTCTGACCGCGCTGGTGCCGGGCTCCATGATCCTCACGTCCGCGTCGACGCTGCTCGCCAACGACGTGTACCGCGGCATGGTGAACCGCGGCGCGTCGGATGCGTCGGTGGCGCTGCTCGCGCGCGTGCTGGTGCCGGTGGTCGCGCTGGTGGCAGTGGGCTTCACGCTGAACGGCGGCGAGACCATCGTCGCGTTGCTGCTGATGGGCTACAGCTTCGTGACCCAGCTGTTCCCCGCGGTGATCTGCAGCCTGTTCCCGCACAACCGCGCGACCAAACAGGGCGCATTCTGCGGGATCGTGGCCGGTGTCGCGGTGGTCACGCTGACGACCACGCTGCACTGGAGCGTCGGCCAGTTGATGCCGTTCCTGCCCGATGCGTTGAAGGACGTGAACATCGGCTTCCTCGCTCTGGCGGTGAACGTGGTCGTGTTCGCCGTGGTGAGCGCGGTGACGCAGCCACAGCCGGTCGAGCAGACGCAGGCGTCGGTTCACTGAGTGTTGCATTAAGGCGTTGTTCGCGTAGTAGTACCCGCAGTGGTACCTGAAGGGGCTGTTTGCTTGATGCAACAGCCCCCTTCTCTTTCTCCGTCCTGATGTTTTGCGCGTGCTCACGATCAGACGTCGCGCCGAAACCGCCTCGATCAAAGGTCAGATCTACACATGAATGAAAAAACACACTGCGTTTGAAACGCGCCTTCGCGCCAACGACGCCCGTTGCGCAGTGCAATGCAAACGCATGCCCATTGCCCTTCAACGCTCTCCGATTCCGAGACACACCCTTTGCTGAAGCTTCGCCGATTCGAATCTCATCTCTTGGTGGCTGAAGGCACACTGCGCATCAAGTCGTCTAGCGGATCAGTTTGCGTCAGGTAAAAGGTCTCGCGGGAACGAAGTTTCCCCCGACCGCGTTCGAGCTTTTCACGAACGCCGTTAAACTACGCGTGCATCAATGGCCGATGAAGGCCGGCAAATTCAATCCACACGCGGAGCCGATGCATGTCCTATGTTCTCTACTACTCGCCGGGCGCGGCGAGCATGGCCGTTCACTGGATGTTGATCGAAATGCGCGTCCCGTTCGAAGCGCGGCTCGTCGATATCGACGCGGGCCAGCAGCACGATCCGCAATATCGGTTGCTCAATCCGAGCGGGCGCGTGCCGACGCTGGTCGTCGACGGCTCGCCGCGCCATGAATCGGCTGCGTTGCTGATGCTGCTGGCCGAGCGGCATCCGGAGGCCGCGCTCGCGCCCGCGCCCGGTTCGGCGGAGCGCGCCGCGTGGCTGGAGTCGATGATCTATCTCGCCAACACGATCCTGCCCGCGATGCGCGACTGGTTCTACGCCGACAGCGATGGCGATCCCGCCGGCGCCGAAGCGGTTCGCGCGCTCGCGCGGCGCCGGATCGAACAGGCGTGCGACCAGCTCGACGCGCGGCTCGCGGATGGCCGCGCCTATCTGGTCGGCGGCACGCTCAGCACTGCGGACCTGCTGGCGGTGATGTTGATGCGCTGGACCCGCAACATGCCGCGTCCCGCGATGGGCTGGCCGCATCTCGCGCGCTATATTCGCGGGCTGCGGGCGCTGCCGTCGTTTATCGAATTGAATGCGCGGGAAAAGCTGACGGAGTGGCTCAACGAGGATCGTTGAGGCGCCTGGCGCGGGCGCGCCATTGGAGTGTTCAACGCGAGTGACACGTAAGCGCCACCGCTCACGCCACGTGCCCGCAAACCCGCATCACTCCCCGCGCCTGCCGACGATCACCAGTCCGCGAGACAAACCGCTCACGCTGTCGACCGTCAGCGCAGCCGCGTACAGTTGCGCGACCGGCACCCACACAGCCGGATATTTGTACCTCGCGACGTCGAGCAGCAGCGCGCTGTCGCTCGCGGCGTCGTATGCAGCGAGCGGCGACCAGTGCCCGCCGCCCGTCTCGCCGATCTCCGCCCGCCTGAAGTTCAGCAACGCGAAGCGATCGTGACGAATCACGGTGTCGCGAATCAGATCGCGAAAGCGATCGGGCGTCAGATCGGCGGCGTGGAACTTCGTCACCTCGTCGGGAAACGCGCCCAGCGCCGCGCTGAGCTGATCGAGCGTCATGCCTTCCTTCGAGACTTGCGCGGCGTTCGCCACCTGTGCATCGATGCCGCGAAAGAAATCCTGCTGCGAGAAAAACGGATAGTCCGGATACTGGCTCGACTCGGGACGGCGAATGCCCAACGCGTTGAGCGCCATCACCGATGTCGCCACCGAGCAGTAAGCCTCGTTGCGCTGCGTTTCGAAGTATTGCGCGAGCGGCCAGTACGCCTGCCTGTAGGCGCTGGACATCAGCCGCTTCTGTCCCGCCGGCTGCGTCAACGGGATCAGATTGGCCGGGACGGGCAACGGCCCTTCGACCGCACGCGGCGCGGCTGGTGGGGAAGCTGACGGCGACGCTTGCGCGAGGCCTTGCGCGCTGACCTGAGCGGCCATTTGCGGATGGCCATCCCCCTGGCTGGCGGACGGCGGCAACGGCGCACAGGCGGCCAACGCTGCCGCGACGATAGCCACGAACCACTCGGGCCGGCTCATGCGAGCGACGGCGCGCATATACGAATCTCTGGACATTGCCCCTTCCGCTGCGGATGAATCGGAGTCACCACGCCCACCGACGTACGCTGTGCCACGCCAGCGGGCTCCGGTTTTTTAACACGAAATAGAATTGCGCGTGCGTGACGGCGTTGATGCATATGCGGCATGCGTGGCGCATGCTTGCGGATCGGATATACTCGCCCCTGCGCGGGCAGCTACGAGGTGGTTTGCACGCGTCGCGAGAAGCGAACGCTGTTCAACGGCATGGGGCGCATTGCGAACCACCTGGTCGACGCAAGCAACGGCGACGAACGCGACGGCAGCTCGACTGCTACAGCGAGTCCAACGCACGCATCGTTTCAACGCGCGTCGCTGAACCGGTTCGCCGGTTTTCGCACGCTGCCGTCGAAATTCATTCCACCGCAATTCATGATCCGGACATGGCAATACAATCACCGTGCGTCGACGTTTGCAGAATCGACGGCCAATCGGGTTTCTGCGTCGGCTGCCTCCGTACCCGCGAAGAAATCCGCGAATGGAAAGGCATGACCGATCACCGGCGTCACGAGATCATCAGCGACCGCGCGCGCCGCGCGGCGAAACTGCCAGCCACCACCACACCCGCGCCGCAAACATCCGCTCCCTGAACGTCATGAACTCGCCGGACGGGTCGCCGGCGCGACGAACGCATAGCCATTCTTGCCGCTGCGTTTGACCTGATACATCGCCTCGTCGGCGGCGGCGACGAGGCGGCGGTAGTCGTCGACGGGCTCGGGAAAGCACGCAATGCCAATGCTGGCGCGCACGAGGCCGAGTCCCATCCGCTCGTCGATGTGCACCACGCACGCAATCAGCCGCCGCGCGATGTCGACAAGCTGCGCGCGGGTCGAATACGCGCTGACCAGCACCGCGAACTCGTCGCCGCCGATGCGCGCGACGAGTTCGGCCTCGCGCATCGATTCGCGAAAACAGATGGAGACCGCGATCAGGAATTCGTCGCCCGCATGATGGCCGAGCGAATCGTTGACCTGCTTGAAGCCGTCCAGATCGACATACAGCACCGCGATGCTGCGAGCCGGCGTAGCGGCGCGCGCGCTGGCCGCGGCCTCTTCGAGCGCGGCAAGCAGTTTGCGCCGGTTCGGCAAGCCGGTCAGCCAATCGTGCAGCGATGCATGCTCGAACTCGTGCGACTGACCCGCGAGTAGTCGATTGCGTTTGGCGTACATGGCCAGTGCCGTGATCAGCATGCAGAACAGCAGCGCCGCCAACGCGATCAACGTGCGCGCGACATGTGTGATCCGCACGCGCACGTCGGCGCCGTCGGCGTCGCGTTGCGCGCGCCAGTACGCGGAGACTTCGGCGAGCATCGCGTCGGTATCGGCGAGGCTCGCGTCCGGGGTCAGCATAGCGGGCGCAAAGTGCGGCGCCTGGGCCGGGCTCGCGTTCACCAGCGCGGCGAGCGACGCGAGACGCTGGGTGAACTCAGCGCGAGCGCGCTGGTAGTCCTGCGCCTGGGTCGCGCCGCCTTTGGGCATGTGTTGCCAGACGCCGAGCTGTTCACGCGCGCTCTCGGCGCGCGCGGCCGCGTCGAGAACGAGGCTCGCGTATTCCTGTTTCAACTGATCCGAAAAGACGGTCCTGATCTGGATCGCCAGGTACAGCAGGCCGAGCAGCAGACACAGCATCGACGCCACGGCGACAGTCGCCGGACCGGGCGTGAAGCGCATCGCCGGGACGGGTCCGCGCGCCACGTGCCGGGTCCGCCGCGGCTCAGGGGTGGGAGTACACGTCTTGTTGCTGGCGCCCGGTGTCATGTTGCCGATAGCTCACGCGTCGAAAGAACAGCCCCATCCGCGCGAACAGACTGCTCGTGTGCTTCGTCGCGTTCGGCGCCGAACCATTGCGCTCCTGTTGCGCGATCCGTGAGTCCTTGGCGGGCCGGCTTGCGGTGGACGGCTGCGCGGCGGGATCAGCGTTCGTTGCGCGACGGTTGTGGCGGCGAGGCGAAGGTGCGGGTGTCGGCGGGGTGGCTGGGGCCGGGTGGATGTTGTCGGCGAAGGTGGTGTCGGGAAGTGCGTTGCCAGCAGGCGTGGCGTCGGCGAGCGTCGGCGCTATTGTTGCCGTTGTTACCGTTGTTGCCGTTGTCGCAGGGGCTCGCGCCACCTGGCCCGACCAGACCGCGTGCTTGCCGCCCTCTTCGCCAGCCTGCGCCGCTGCGGTTTTTTCGGTTGACGCTGCATTCATCAATGCGTTCGCCGTGGCTGCGCCGTCCGGCGTCATCGTAGCGGGCGCGCCTGTCATTGCTGCTGCTGTGGCTCTCGCGGGTGCATCCGCGACCGGGACTGCTGGCGCCGGCGCCGCCATCACGGCTTGCGGCGGCGGTTGCCGCCCCGACACGCTAGCCGCCGCCGGCCCTCGAATGCCGAGCGCCTGCCGCGCCGTCGCGATGGCCTCGGCATACGCCTGCTGGTCGTGATTGAACCAGACGCTGTAAGCCACCGTCCCCAGCACACCAAACGCCAGCGCACCGGCCGCGGCCGTGCAAAGCGCGAGACGGCCGAAGCGTGCCGGCGACGCATTCGCTCCATACGGGTCGCGGTCTTCGAAACCCGCATCCCGGCCGTCTGCTTCCGGGTAAGGCAAGTCAGTATCGTTAGCCATCGCAATAGCTCCGAAGTACGTCCCACATCTGTTTTCCTGGCCCAACTCAAGACCAAACCCAGACCCACACCAAACTTCGATCACACGACATCGCCAGGTCGATGCAAGCGCCGCTGGACGAATGTAACTCGCTCCTCAGCCGACGACAACACGAGCGCGCCGCGCTTTAAACGCCGCCCCGCAACACAGCCTTTCTGCCGGAGACCGGTAAAAGATTCAACTGCGGCCTACGGCCTCACGCTGCGAACCGTGCCACGGGCTTCGACTACCACCGCCACGCGGTCCGCAGGACAGGCGGCCGCTGTCGCCGTGCAACACGCAACAACCAAGCCCGGCCGCTCGCCTGCTCGCTCGGCCTCTCGCGCCCTTTTGCGGCCACCATTTAAAACGCGGCCCGCGCGACGTGCAGTGCGCCACAGCTGCTACTGTTCAGATTCCCGAAAGAGCGCCCGCGCAGTGGTAATGTCTCGTCCGCCTGCCCACGCGCCAGGCTTAACGTCATCGGTCAGCGAAAAACCATGCCCAACGTTTACACCCATCTGCCGCTCACGCCATTTCGCCGCGCCCTCGCGCGCTTTTCGTTATCCGAAACGGCGAAATACACCAAGCTCACGCTGGGCCTGTGGATCGGTTTCGCCATCCCTTCGCTGCTCGGCTACCCCGACGCCGCAGTGTCCCTCGCCGGTTCGGCCATGCTGACGCTGGCGCTTGGAAGCTCGATTTCGGCGGCTAGAAGCTACTTCTATAAGCGCGTGCTGTCCAACGTCGTCGCGATGCCGCTGGGCACGCTCCTGATCTGGCTGACCGCGCCGCATCTGTGGCTCGGCGCGATGCTGCTGCCGGTGGTGATCTTCGGCATCGTCGGCCTCAGGCCGTCGCTGTTCCAGATGACCAGCGTCACGGTGCCGATGACACTCGTCCTCTACACCGGCGAGCACATCCCGCTGCTCGAACAGCGGCTGATCGGTGTGGTGCTGGGCATGCTGCTCGGCTTCATCATCCAGCAGATGGCGTTTCCGCCCGATCACGGCTACTGGGCGAACACGCTCGTCAACGACGGCAACGAGCAGTCGACCGGGACGCTCGCGCAACTGGCCGCCGGCAAGCTCGACCGCGCGCAGATCAAACCGGCCACTGCAAAACTGCGCGCGCTGAGCACCAATCTCAAACAGGCGCACCTGCTGTTGAAAACGGATATCGAGCAGGCGTGGGTCTCGCCTCATCTGAAGCGCAACCGGGCCCGCACGCCGCTCTTCGCGTGCTATCAGGAGACCTTCGATTCGCTCGTCAACTTCCTGGAGACAATGGATACGTTCCACGATCAGTTCGCCGCACTCGACGCATCGTGGCGCGAAGCCTTCCTCGCGCGGCTCGGCACGCTGGTGGCGGCGCACCGCCGGCTGGCCGAGGCGGCCGACCTGCGGGTCGAGCGCCCGCCGTCACCGGCGCCGCCGCTGCACATGGAAGAGTTGCGCCACCTGATCGAAGATCTGCCCGCGTCCAACGTATTCACGAGTGTGTACCTCGGCCACCTGACCGGCTACGGCATTCTGCTTTGCCGCCTCAGCGAACTGCATACCGCGTGAGCGTCGGCTCGAGTCCGTGTGCGTGGCGCCGCGCGCCGCTCACTGCACGGTGATCTTCTCCTTCATGTTCGGGTGAATGCCGCAAAACACATTGTAGACGCCGGGCTTGTCGAATTTGTACTGATAGGAATCGTTCTGGTCGAGCGCTGCGGAACGGAACATGCCGGCGTCGTTGACGACCGTGTGCGGCTCACCGTCCAGATTCTTCCAGGTCACGGTCGAACCCGCCTTGATCGTGAGCGCCATTGGCGAAAACATGAAGTTCTTGATGACGACCGCGTTGGGCGTTTCCGCGCGTGCCACGCAAATCGCAGCCGACGCGGCGATCACCGCAGAGCCGCTGAGAAAAACAAACAGCGCGCGACCAATCCGGATAGTTGGCATGACTGATCTCCTGAACGTGAAATGCGTGAAATGAAGCTGATATCAAGCCAGCGTCTTGTCGGCCAGCGTGGCCTTCAACGGATGGCGCGCGATGCTGACACTGGTGACGCCGAGCATTCTGGGTAGCTGGTCGCTTGCCACTTTCAGCGGGCCGGGGCCTTCGCCGTTGCCCGCTGTCGGCTGCGGATACGCGGTCGACCGCGCGGTGTGGAACGTGATATTGCCCTCCACTTTCGACACGATCTGGTGGATGTGGCCGTTGAGCACCGTCACCGAACCGAAGCGCTTCAGGTAACTGATCGCCTGGCCCGCATCGCCGGTGCCCCAGCCCCACGGTTCGTAGATCGTCCACATCGGCATGTGGGCGAAGACCACGATCGGCGTGCTCGACGAGCGTCCCTTGAGATCGTTTTCGAGCCACTCGAGTTGATCGTCGCCGAGGCCACCCAGGCCGTTCGGCTTGAAATGCATCACGTTGACGAGGCCGACGAAGTGCACGCCCTGATGGTCGAAGCTGTAATAGCCCTTGTTGTCCGACGCCTGGCCGAAGCGGCTGAAGTACTCGGTGCCGGGGCCATCCGTCACGTCATGCTCGCCGGGCACGGTATGCAGCTCGGTGATCTTCAGACCCGACATCAACTGCGCGGCGAGATCAAACTCCGCGGGCTTCGACAGATGCGTGATATCGCCGGTATGGATGGTCAGCGCGGGCTTGACCGGCATCGCGTTGACGAAGTCGATCGTCTGTTTAAGCGTACCCGCCACGTCCGGGTTGGCTTCCTTGCTGAAGCCGATATGCGTGTCGCTGATCTGCAGGAAGAGCGGCACGCCCACGGTTGCCGCGGATGTTTTCGCGTCGGCGGCAAGCGCCAGTTCCACCGGCGTGAGCACGCCGCCCGACAGTACGAACACGGTGCCCAGACCGCCGAACGCAAGGCATTTCAGCGCGCCGCGACGCGCCGGATCGAATGAATGATGTGACGACATGGTGACCTCACGATAGGGATTCGCACGCACACCGGAGATCGTCCGGCGGCGTTTGCGACTCGGTTCATGAGGCATGACTGCGGGTGTGCGGGTTTTATTCCCGGGTTGTGCGGGTATGGTTTTGAGTGGCGGACTGGCTAGCGGTTGCGGGTGTTGCAGCGCGATACGACAAGCAGGTGACCGCTGCCAGGCATTGCTGGCGTGTTGAGTCGCGTGGTAATCCAGGTCGTCAGGACGAGGCCGGCAGATCGAAACCCCGGCCCTCGTCGGCATATCAACAACACGTCGAATTGAGAGCGAGCGATCGGTTTAAAGCAGCGCACCTGGAATAAATTCACGCATCGAGCGTTCCGTTAACATCGAGGCTCTGGGAGGTAGCGTCTCGTTTTTGACGGAGCGCTCAATCCTCGCCTGATGTTCATATTCATTTCGCTGGGTGACAAGATGCCGAATGTGAAGAAGCTCTACACGATAGAAGAAGCCATGGGAGCGATTGACCGTAGCAACGGTCACGAACTGGCAAATGGGCCAGGCTCACCCCGCCCTCGTGCACTAGAACCTGACGGTCGAATCGCTTACAACGATACCGGAAAAAAACAAGGGCATGAATACATGCACCGGGGGCACATCGAGCAACGAAATCATAGTGGCGATCACCCGGCAGGCTTCGTTACGCTTAACCCGCGCCAAACGAATATGTTGAAAAAGAGTCGTACCGAGAATCGGTATACGTCAGCCCGGCTCACTCGATATCTGCTGAACAGCACACAAGGACAACAAGCGCTCGACGACCTGGACAATAACGTTGGCGACCCGCAGAAATGGATCAAAAACATTCCGGTAACAGACGGCACAATTTACGGGTTCGAGCAAAACGGCGACGTGCCTAAACAGGTTACGAGCGCTGCGATCAATATTCGCAAAATCGGCGGCGAGTTATTTGTCGCCTCCGTCTATCCAACGGGATTTTCCGGCGAACGGGATTACGAGTTGGATACCTTCTTCTGATCTCGACTGAAGACAACCGCTGCCCCGGATTGCTTGGCACCGCTGCGTTACCGACCTGCTCAGTGGTTGGCACGTTGACGGACTAGCGTTCGACAAAGCCCGTGATGCGATTTTTACCGGCGACGCGCGAGTGACAGTTGATTAAGCGCAGGTAACGCTCGAACGTCCGCATGAGTTCTACGCGATCCTCCCAGACGGTGGGGCTGTAGGACACAAAAGCGGGGCTGAGTTCTGCTATCGCGTGAGTCACGCCGTGATTCGAGAGAATCAGCCTTCGGAATGACGCTTGGACTCGCGGGATGGGTGAACATGTTCACCTCCTCCTATGCTTAAGCTCGGCTTCGCTGCCTGCATCGCGACACATTCCGCTTTGTATCAGAGCGTATCTACTGCGCGTGTGGATACGCGCGCATACAAAAACCCTGTTTTTCGACACCTGCGGGATACATCCGTGCGCTCAAATACGTCCATCGCGAGCTCACGCCCGCGCTGCAAAAACTGAGCTTATCGAGGTACTGC
The DNA here is from genome assembly GCF_046027075.1 of Paraburkholderia sp. RL18-085-BIA-A. Taxonomy (NCBI): domain Bacteria; kingdom Pseudomonadati; phylum Pseudomonadota; class Betaproteobacteria; order Burkholderiales; family Burkholderiaceae; genus Paraburkholderia; species Paraburkholderia sp. RL18-085-BIA-A. Next base: position 15,676 of record NZ_JARESU010000017.1, read on the forward strand.
ATATGCAACACGAACCGGGCAGGACTGTCGACCTGAACCGTACAGCGGGTAACGCGGTGACCAGGAAGATCGCGCGCACCTGTCTGCTCACGCGAACCCGGAAAATCTCAAGAGTCTTGAGTCATGAGGCAACCGTCGAAAAGGTCGCGCAGAAAATGCATGAGCTTGGTCGACGTGGCGTGCAGTTCGCCACCTTTCCCGAGACCGTCACGCCTACTATCCGTACTTTTCCGCAGTCCAGACGGGCATCGATCGAGCAGCCTGAGATGCTCGGTGCCGGATAGAAGTGATGATGGCCGAACCGCTCCGCTCGGGCGAAGGCGCAGTCATCGTAGATCTCGACTTCACGCTAATCGACCGACGTAAGATGTTGATGGACTCGGCCGGCCACTATAACCGCCCCGAACTGCTCAGTCTCACGATCGACCGTTCCCCGACCGCGCACGCTCACGAACGCGCAGCGCACCCGGTGTCGGGCAGTGAGCCTCGCCCGGAGGATCTGCCTACCTCGGCTGCGTGAAGCTGGTCAACCTGAGTACAGTAGACGTTGAAAACAGTGCCCATTTCATTCAGGAGCATCCTGATCTGATCGCTATCGCTATATCAATGACCGATTTCCTGCAAAGCGATCATCAGTGAGCATGGCTCGCAAAGCCTGAGACATATCGCCATTTCCGGCACCCACGCGTATGTATGTGCATACACACTTATCATCTGGAAGGATGAATGACATGAAGATCAAATCTGAACACGACCGCCCTATTCTCATAACCGGAGCGGCAGGCGCAATCGGTGGCATCGGCCGCACGCTGACGGCCATGTTGCTGGAGAAAGGACATAGAGTGCGCGCACTGGTTCGCAGGCAAGATGAGCGCGCTGACGATCTGCGCCGGCTCGGCGCCGAGGTTGTGCAGGGCGACCTGACGGACCTCGCTTCGATGCATCGGGCAATCGAAGGCTGCTCGCGCATTTACTTTGGCATGTCTATATCCGCGGCTTATCTCGAGGCCACGGTCAACCTCGCCGCGGTTGCGCGACACCATGGCGTCGAAGCCATCGTGAACATGTCGCAGATGACAGTCACGCAGATGAGCATCACCGAGACTACCGGCAGCCCGCAGCACAAGCAGCATTGGTTAGCGGAACAGGCATTGGAATGGTCGGGCCTGCCCGTCATCACGATGCGGCCCACCGTTTTCCTCGAGGGCTTCTTTCTCGTCCTCGCCTCGGCTGGCGTGCGGGAAAACGACGAACTGGTATTGCCGCTTGGCAGCGGCCGGACCTCGCCCATTTCCGCTGTCGATGTGGCGCGCGCCGTATCCGTGATACTCGATGATCCGGCGCCGCACATCGGCAAGGTTTACAACCTGACGGGCTTCGAGTCGGCCGATCTCGACCACTATGCGCGGCTTTTTTCGGAAGCGCTCGGCCGCACGATCCGCTACCGCAACGTGCCCGTTTCGGCATGGGCCGACAAGCTCCGGGCGGCAGGGCTGCCGGAACATCTTGTCCGCCACCTCGCAGTGATGGCCGAACTTCATGAGCAGGGACGATACGACCGCATGACCGACGACCTGTTCAAGCTCACGGGCACCACAGCGACAGGCGTCCTTGAGTTCGTGAAGCTTCATGCTTCCGAGTTTACGCGGAGTGAAGCCACGTCCTGAGGTAACAGATTGACGAAAAAAACGAGGTCCGTGGCAGGCTGAACCCTGAGGCTGGAGACGTCCAGCCGCTGAAGCACTTGCTTGCGGACACCCGTTCCTCCTTGTATAGAAATGCACCCGTTGGGCGTTCATCCATACGCTTTCAAAACCGTCCTTCCGTGAAACAAGCGACACACTTGCGTTTCAATGTGCCCACTCCGGGAGGACCCTGCGCAGAATGCCCTATCGGTTCGTGAGAACACGTTGCCATTAATTTGAAACCCTGCTCCTTTGCCGATTGGAAAACTTATGTCAGACAACAACTCCCTCTATTCACCGTCGCGGCGCCGCTTCGTTAGCGTGGCAGCCGCGACCGTTGCTGCGGGCTCGCTAAGTCAGTTCGCCTTTGCAGATACGAAGCAAGCGATTGCTGAAGTTGCCACGGCGACGGGAGGCGACAAGGCCGCGATTCGTCCGCTTCGTGTGCACGTGCCTGAAGCGCAGCTTGTCGACTTGCGGCGACGCATCAAGGCGACTCGATGGCCTGAGCGCGAAACCGTCACCGATGACTCGCAAGGCGTACCGCTTGCGATGATGCAGGAGTTGGCGCGTCACTGGTCGAGCGATTACGACTGGCGCAAGGTCGAGGCGAAACTCAATGCACTGCCGAATTTCGTCACCGAGATCGATGGGCTGGATATCCACTTCATTCACATTCGATCAATGCACGAAAATGCGATGCCGCTCATCGTCACGCACGGGTGGCCCGGTTCAGTCATCGAGCAGTTCAAGATCATCGGTCCGTTGACCGATCCAACAGCATATGGCGCAAGCGCGTCGGACGCTTTTAATCTGGTCATTCCGTCATTGCCGGGCTATGGATTTTCAGGCAAACCGGCCGGGACCGGCTGGGGTCCAGAGCGCACTGCGCGCGCGTGGGTCGTACTCATGAAGCGCCTTGGATACGAGAAGTTTGCGGCGCAAGGCGGCGATCTGGGCGGGGTGGTCTGCAATGTGATGGGCAAACAGGCGCCCCCTGAACTACTCGGCATTCACGTCAACTTTCCGGCTACCATTCCCGCGGACATCGTAAAGGCCCTCCAGGCCGGCGATCCGCCACCCGCGGGGCTGTCCGACGACGAAAAGCACGCGTACGACCAGCTCAGCAGTGCGGCCCGAAAGCGACGCGCATACGCGCTGGAAATGGGCACACGCCCGCAAACGCTCTACGGGCTGGCGGACTCGCCAATTGGACTGGCAGCGTGGCTACTCGATCACGGCGATGGATATACGCAGCCAGCGGCAGCATTGACCTCGGCCGTATATGGGCACACGGTAAACGGAGAGTCCTCCGGCGCGATGACGCGCGACGACGTGCTAGACGACATCACGCTCTACTGGTTCACGAACACGGGCGTTTCCGCAGCGCGCTTCTATTGGGAGTCGCACTTCAACTTCCTCGCGGCCGCCGATGTGTCCGTCCCCGCTGCCGTGAGCGTGTTCCCACGCGAGAACTATCAGGCGCCGCGAAGCTGGACCGAGCGTGCGTATCACAACCTCATCCATTACAACAGGCTCGACAAAGGCGGTCACTTCGCGGCGTGGGAACAGCCGCAGCTATTTGCCGAAGAGGTTCGCGCGGGTTTGCGTCCGCTGCGCACGTGAAGAACCGGACGACGCGGGTTTTGCCATCCACATTTGACCTGAACCGAATCGCGCCTTCGCGTGACGCTCGGGAATGCGGTCACATGACGATCTCCACAAGCAACTGGGGATCGTCATGCGACAGCGACCTTCGAGGCTCGTATGTCAGTTGTCAAAGTCGTAGCGACGTTCAAGCGTCCTTACGAACGCTTCGGGCGACGGCGCTTCTCGCCGAATCCGGAAGTACGAGCTCAGCGCGTCTAAGCGGGGCTGCCGACCCAGGCCGAATTTCCGTAGCCCCCTGGCGGATCTTCGGCGCGCGAGAGACCGAACGACCGAAGTCAGGCCGTCATCGCCCTTCGCGAAAGTCCCACCTGGACGCGCACGCTGCCGCTCGACTATCCTTGGCATTATCAGGCGCTAACCGCGTTCTACCTGGCTACGGTTCTTTCGCTCCTTCTTCTTGTCAACGGTGTGAAGACATGCTCGCTCCGCGTCGGGAATGTGCGCGCAGGGAATACGCGTTTGCTCGCCTGCGTATCGCGACGAGCCGTCTTATGCGCGCAGATTCGGCCGTTGAAAAGGCTCGCGCAACCTGCTGGGTCATCGCCTGGGCGAGCGCGATTGGTAATCTTCACTTTCATGGATTCGCCGAGGGACGGGTCGAACGCAGGGCGAGGCGGTAATCGTCCGGCTCGCTCCACGCGCCGCCTATGTGCCACATCAATTTGACTGACGCCCTCTTCAACACCGTTGCTCAGGCCGCACTTCGCGCCACTGCATGCTGACTTGACCCGCGTTGCTCCTTGCTCGTCGAAGTGAAATCGGTTGCCCGAAGTGGGACCGTGCCCGAACTGGCGATCGAACGCTTCGTGCCGGCTTGAGCCAGAATGCGATGAAGATACAAATAGAAGTGTTCGAGTTGTTTCGCGTCCGAAGCTGCTGGTTCGAGATCGAACACATCCTCGAGCACGCGGCGCGTTACGTGGAAACGTTGAAGTCCGTGGACAATACGAACCTGGAAGACGACGCCGTCACCGTTGTGCGGCACTGCTGCCCAGATGAGCGAATGGCTAGCCATGGAGTCCCCGTGAATCATGTCAGATCAAAAGCTCGTCAACTCATGTTCGCACAAGTCCACGCGGGGCGAATCTTTTCAAAATTGTGACGCGCCATGATTTGACATTTTTACCACGGTCGAGATATTGCGGCGCAGCAAAATACCTGTAGACTAAAAACAGGGCGTCTGCAACCGTGCGCCCGCGGCCGCAATATGAGGGGAGAATGAGCCATGACGACTTCTCAGGCTGATGCGCCACCCGCCCCTGTTTTGCATGTCTTTGAGCAAGGCGGAGGCTGGCATTGGGGCATCACTGTACCGCGCGCAAGGGGGAGCGGATTCAAGCTCATTGCATTCAGTGAGAGAACCTTCCCGGTTGAGGACGCCGCTCGCGAGGACGGGCGTCAAGCGCTGGTCAACCTGGCGGACAGCGGCACCCGCGAGCGACTCGCCACGGAGGCCCAAGGAATAGGATTTTTGTAAGTTCGCCGTGAAAAAATCAGAATCCACCCTATCGGCCAAGGAAGTGTCAGCCATGGACCAACCCTGTACAAACCTGACGGCACCTCTCCTTTCCGTCGACTCGACAGTATGGTTTTCGGCCCTACGGCTTCGGTTGGGGATACTGCGCCTTTGCGATCCCTGCTGAAACGGTTTGCGAAAAACTCGGCGCTGCAAACGAGACCCCGAAACAACTCATGCTTGCCTTCGAGCTTGGTAAGCGCCGGCTTTTGCAGGTTGTGGAGCCGAAATCGTTGCCGGCCACTGGCGAACGGATAACGCTTTCCACCGCCGATCTCTGACGACGGACCGACGTGCCGCTCATCACGATTTTGCGACACCGGGTACCTATACCTACTGTCGAACGAGTGCGATCGCAACGACCACCGCCGACCTGATAAGCGCGGTCCATTCGACCCCGGAACACGGAATGGCTTGGGGCATGCGTTAGGCCTCTCCCATGGACATCCGCCAGCACAAATATTTCTTTGCGATCGTCGACTGCGGCAGCCTGTCGAACCCGGTCCGATGACGACAGTGAGTGCAACGCCGCATCGATACAGCGGCGATTGGATACTCTCCAGCTTTATTTAAAAAAGCCTACAACAAGCTTGCGATTCAATCTGGCTGGACGTAGAGTAGGCGCTCGACAAACCGCACATGAGGCGACAGATGTATTCCTGGCGTTATGTGTCGCATTGGGTGTTTCCAGCACGGCGTTCGCTAAAGCCGATTGCCCGGTCCATCCGAAGAGCGAGTGGATGAAGGAATCGGATGCGCGCGCTCAGCTCGAAGCAGAGGGCTATAAGATCAAGAAGTTCAAGGTCGACGGCAACTGCTACGAAATCTACGGCCATAACAAAGAAGGCAAAAAGGTCGAGATCTACTACGACACCAAGACGCTTGCCAACGTGAAGTCTGAGATTGACTAACGCCCGGCGCACGCGATGCCCGTCAAAACCTGGGACACGGGCGTGCGGTTCACGCACTGGACCGTCGCCGGCATAGTCGTGTGGAATCTGTTCGGGCCGACTGATCAGGCGCATCGGGTACTCGGATATATCGCTGCGGGCCTCGTTGCGTGTCGCGTCATGTGGGGGTTTATCGGCACGTCGTACGCGCGATTCTCCGCCTGGTGGCCGACACCAGAGCATCTGAAAGACTACGTGCGCTCGCTGGCCGCCGGCAAGCCACTGCACCATCTGTCGCACAATCCGCTCGGCGGCCTGATGGCACTCGCACTCTGGCTGCTGATTCTCGCACTGGCAGCAAGCGGCTGGCTGATGCGCGTCGACGCCTTCTGGGGCGAAGACTGGCCACATAACCTTCACACGGGTCTGTCAATCGCACTGCAAGTCTGCGTGTGCGTCCATATCCTCGCGGCCGTCGTCATGAGCATCTGGACGCGTGACAATCTGATCGGTGCGATGCTGACCGGCTTCAAACGCGATCCCACCGACAAGAGCTGACAACCGCGAGCGCGGCCCGACGCCAACGGACGTTTCCGACCGAGAGACGCTGCGGAAACGCCATTTTCGCCGCTGAACGCGAGATCAGCGTGTCATCCGAATCAACGCCTGATTTTTCACCTGTCAGAGCGCCGAACAAATCGCTAACCATGCATCGCCGCGACGATCCGCGCGCGCATCGCCTGATCGGGCAGCGGGCCCGAGCCGGCCCGCACGTTGTCGGCCATGTACTGCGGACGGCCCGTGCCGGGAATCACGACCGTCACCGCCGGATGCGCGAGCACGAACTTCAGCAGAACCTGCGCCCAGCTCGTACAGCCGATTTCCGCCGCCCACCCGGGCAACGGCGATTTGCCGACACGTGCCAGCAAACCGCCGCCGCCAAACGGCTGATTGACCACCACGCCGATCCGCAACTCCGCCGCGAGCGGCAGGATGCGATCTTCGGCGGCCCGATCGTCGGCGGCATAGTTGATCTGCACGAAGTCGGGCTTTTCGCTGCGCATCACGGCCACAACTTCATCGAATGCGCTGGACGTGTAATGCGTGATGCCGATATAGCGAATCCGGCCGCGCGCCTTCCAGTCGCGCAACGTGGCGAGCTGCGTGCGCCAGTCGAGCAGGTTATGCACCTGCATCAGATCGATGCGCGGTTGCTGGAAGCGGCGCAGCGATTCTTCCATCTGCGCGATGCCCGCGTCGCGTCCTTCGGTCCACACCTTGGTGGCAACGAAGGCTTTTGCGTGCGCGTCGAGCTGCGTGAGCAACGCTCCGGCGACGGCTTCCGATGATCCATACATCGGCGAAGAGTCGATCACTGAACCGCCCGCTTCGAACAGGATGCGCAGCACCTCGGCGAGTTGCGCGCGGGCGGCGGGATCGTCGCCGACATCGAAGGTGCGCCAGGTGCCGCAGCCTACCACCGGCAAAAGTTCGCCAGTCGAGGGAATCACGCGTCGCGCGATGCGCGGCGGCGCCGTCATGGCGGGTTGGGTTTGCTCGTGGGTTTGCGCTTGACCTTGAGCTTGCGTTTGCGCCGCTGCGACCCGCGTCAGCGCAAGCGAAACCGGCACGCCGATCGCGGCGCTGCCCGCCGTGCGCAAAAAGCGACGTCTGCCGGCATGCGATCCATCGGCTTTTAACGAAAGTGCCATACCGTACCCTCGATCCGCGAACAAACCCATGATCTCGTACGATACGGCAATCCGGCACGGCGCGTCCACAGTGCGCCGTGCGCCATGCACGCGCCCGCTCGCGCACCCGAAGGTTACAGCGAGATACAACGCGCTACGGCGCGGAAAAAACCACTATCGGATGAAATGCCCGCAGACAGGCACGCCGACCAGCCGCGTGACCAGCGACGGCGCTCCTTCACCCGCCGCCGCAAATTGATCCGCAGCCATCGCGGACCCGGCGGCGGCGCCGATCGCGATGACCACGATTGCGATCCGCCGCAGACGGCCCGCGCGCCCGCCGAGTGTGTCCGACACGCTTCGCCACCCGGCCAGCAGCGTCATCGTCAGCGCAACGATCGCGCAGCACATGACCTGTCCTTCACGCGTGCGCCGCTCTTTGCGCAGGCCGCGCCGGAAACGGATTGCGCCAGGCTTCGAACGCGTTCAGCTGATCGTGCCAGCGCTGCACTTGCGGGAATTCGTCGAGCGGCATTGCTGCGCTCTTCGCATACGGGAGCGCCACCGCGACTGAGAAGTCGGCGACCGACAGGTCGTCGCCGAGCAGCCACTTGCGCCCCTTCAGGTGCTGGTCGAGCACGCCCGCATGCTTGCGAAAAAATCCCTGCGCTTCAGCGACCTTCGACGGATCCGGCTCTCCCATGCCGACCCACGGCTTGACCAGATACTCGAAGTAAAGCGATCCGGCATGGCGGTAGAAATGCTGGCTGTTCCAGCTCATCCAGCGCACCACGTCGATCTGCTGCGGCACGCTTCGAGGCCAGAGAGCGGATTCCGCGCGTTGCGCGAGATGGCAGATGATCGCATCGGCCTCCCACAGATTTCTCTCACCGTCGACAAGGCTTGGCACCTTGCCGTTCGGATTGATCGCGAGGTACTCGGGCCTCGTTTGCTCGCCATTACGCAGATCGACGAACACATAGTCGATTGGCAACCCTAAATAACCCGCCACCGCGCAAGCCTTCCTGGGCGCCAGCGTTTCAGCATAGTACAGCTTCATGTTCGACCTCGGTATGCGTTGAAATCCTCGGAACGCGCTTCACTCCTGCGCGCTTGCCAACTCGGCCATCAAACCGTCCAGCTTCTCGAACGCCCCGCTCCAGCCGGCCTGATGACCGTCGCGCGCGGCTTCGTCGAAGAACTGCGAGTGCGTGAAAGTCATCTCGGTGCCCTCTTCGGTCGCACGCAGGCGGATCGTCACGAGAGAGCGCCGTTCGGGCATCGTGACCCATTCCCACGTAAAGACGAGCTTGCGATCCACCTCGACCTCGCGGTATTCGCCGCGGCAGTCGTGCGTTTCGCCGTCGAGCGACTGGAACACCACGCGAAAGTGCCCGCCCACGCGCGGATCGGCTTGCGCGCTCAGCACCGGCCCCGCGTCGGGGCCCCACCAGCGCGCCATCAACTCGGGGCGCGTCCATGCCGCGTAGACCCTGGACGGTGGCGCCTTGAGGCGCCGCACGATCGTCAGGCTGGGCTTCTCTTTGATCATTCCTGTTCTCCTTCGACAAAATCGGCAAGCCGGTCGAGACTCGCGGACCAGAAGCGCTCGTAGCGCCTGAGCCACGTCATCGCCTCTTCCATCGGACCGGCAACGAGTTCGACCGAAACCGTTCGGCCGCTCTTGGTGCGGGCGATCAGACCGGCGTCGCTCAGCACGTCGAGATGCTTCATGACCGCCGGCAGCTTGAGCGGTAGTGGACGCGCGATTTCCGTCACCGACAGGCCGGGCTCACTCGCGAGACGCGCGAGTATGGCGCGCCGCGTGGGGTCCACGAGAGCGGAAAACGTGCGATCGAGTTGACTGACTGGAGACTTCACCATATGGTGAACTATAGGCGGTCGGCGGGCGGCGTCAAGTTTTTTTGGTGTGGGTGTAGCTGGGCGCGAGTGGGGTTGCGAATGCCGATGCTGATGCAACGCCGCATCGCGACCGATCCCCTACAGCAGTCCGCGGCGCTGCAACTCATCCAGCAGATGAGCCGCGCTGACGAACTTGTATCCTTGAAGGCCCGCATCGATCGCGCCACTCACATTGCTCTCGGTATCGTCGACGAAAAGCGTTTCGGCCGCAGGCGCGCCGAGCTGTTCGAGACAGCGAAGATAAGTTTGCGCCGCCGGCTTCGCCGCGCCGAACGCGGCCGACGAATAAACGTTCGTGCCGAACAGGCGAGCCACAGGCGGATTCAGATAGCCGATGTGATCAGTCAGCAAGCGGCAATTGTTCGTCAGTATCGCGATACGGTGACGTTCGGCGACTTGAGCTGCGAGCGCGAGCACGGACTCATTGGGCGTGATCGACGCAAGACGCGCCGCGAGCCAGTCGTCGCGGCTGACGGGATAGTTCAGCAGCGCACCGAGTTCGCGCAGATATTCGTCATCGCCGATCAGGCCGGCGTCGGCACGCGCTTCGAGGCCCGAACCCCAGATCGCATGACGCACCGCCTGCGCCGTGCGGCCCGTGATCGCCGCCAGTCGATCGACGCGTGCCGCGCGGTCGTAGTGCGAGAGGACGCCTTCCATATCGAACAGAACCAGCGTGATGGATGCAGTCATGCTGTGAGCCTCGCGTCGAGAGCTTGCAGGGATGAAGCAACCGCGTCGCGTGATCGTGCGGGATGATTGCCGCTCGTATTGTGCCGTGTCGAATTGCCGACGCCACGTGGGAAAAGAAATTCGGCGCGCGGGTTGCGGTACGTTCGCGCATGCGCGCGGCTTGCAGGTGGGTGTCGTGCATCGGTTCCAGCTTGCGACGCGGATGCATCGACAACGCGCCGTACCGTGAACGCATTGCGCGGCTAGCCCTCGTTCTGTGCGTGTTGCCGTAGCGGCCTGAAAAACCGGCGTATCTCGGTCGCGAGCAAGCCCGGTTTCTCCATCGCCGCGAAATGTCCGCCGCTCGGCATGTCGGTCCATTGCGTCACGTCGAAGGTTCTTTCGAGCCAGCTGCGCGGCGGATGACTCAACTCCTTCGGAAAATGCGCGTAGCCGACCGGTGGCGCGACGCGCTGGCCATCCGCGAAGCGCATCGGCTGCAAACGGTTTTCCCAGTACATCTGCATCGACGAACCGATGCACTGCGTGTGCCAGTAGAGCGAAATGTTGGTGAGGAGTTCGTCTTTCGAGAATACCCGTTCGATGTCGCCTTCGCAGTCGCTCCATGCACGAAATTTTTCTCCGATCCACGCCGCGAGTCCCACCGGCGAATCATTGAGCGATGCGGCGACGGTCTGCGGCTTGGTGCTGTGCATGTGCGCATAGCCGCCTTCGAGCGCGACCCAGTCGCTCCTGTCGAGCAGGAATTTTTCCTCTGCGGATGTGAGCGGTTGTTGGGCCGCGCCGATCGCGGGCTCATACGAACCGGGCAGGAAGTTGAGATGAATGCCTGCGACGACGTGCGGATGCCGCGCGGCGAGCGCGACCGACACACCCGCACCCAGATCGCCGCCCTGGGCGCCGAAGCGCTCGTAGCCGAGACCGCGCATCAGCGACATCCACAAGTCCGCCACCTGAAACGCGGATGTGCCGGGCCGCGCGGGCGCCGGTGAAAACGCGAAGCCAGGCAGAGACGGAGCGACGACATCGAACGCATCGGCGGGATCGGCACCGAACGCGGCCGGGTCGCAGAGCTGGTCGAGCAGCGCATGGAACTCGAAGAACGAGCCGGGCCAGCCATGTGTGATCACCAGCGGATAAGGCGCAATGCCCTCCCCGCGTCGACGCACGAAGTGCACGCGCTGACCGTCGACGTCGGCAATGAATTGCGGCTGCTGATTCAGCTTGCGTTCGGCTGCGCGCCAGTCGAAATGATCGGCCCAGTATGCGGCGAGTTCGCGCAGCCACGCATAGTCCGCACCCTGCTGCCACGCGGGCGACGGTGTGACCGGCGCCCAGCGCGTCGCGCGAATCCGGCGGCGCAGATCGTCGATGGCATGGTCGGGAATCGCGATCTCAAACGGTTCTATCTGCATGGCGGCTCATCCGGCACATGGTGATGGATTGCGTGCGAGGCCGATTCAGTCATTCGCAGATAAAAGCCGCTTGCAGACTGGCCGGCGCTCGCGCACGAAGCAGTCTGCATGGTACTGCGCCCAGAGAAAAAAAGCGGCGCAAGCGGAAAAAGCCCGCGAAATGCGGGCCTTTCTGCAGCGAGCCGCCAGAGCGTCCGCTTAGAAGCGGTGACGGATACCGACCGTGCCGACCACCTGCGTGTCGGTTGACGAAGCGCTTACGCCGAGGAGGTCGGCCGTGACGCCCGAGTTGCCCGTGCTGCCGACATGCTGATACGCGGCTTCAGCGTACACATCGGTACGCTTGGACAACGCGTAGTCGGTCTGCAACGTGACCTGGTTGTACTTCGGGCTCGCGCCGTTCAGGCTCGCGTCGGTGAACGTGTAAGCGCCCGACACCGTCAACGCCGGCGTGATTGCGTAGCGGCCGTTCACTTCATAGTTCGTGAAACGCGCGCTGCCGCCGTTGAGCGTCAGGCCGCTTGTCGTGCCCGAGGCCGTGGAGCCGATCGCGCTCGCGTCAGTCAGTTGCGTCTGCGTGAATAGCAGGCCGACGTTCGCCGCGCCGAACGCGTAGCTGGCGCCCGCGCCATAGGTGCGCTGACGCGCCGCCGTGAACGTGGAGTCGCCGGCGGCCACCGCGCCGCCCGAGTTGGTGGTCGAGCCGCCGCCGTTCAGTTGCAGATAACCGGCCGCCACGTTCAGGCCGCCGAACGTGTACGACGCGCCGACGCTATACGCGCGGCTGTTGGCAAAAGCGCCTGCCGCATTCGAAAAACCGTACAGCGCGCCGAGCTTGAAGCCGCCGTAATTGACGCTCTGATACTTGACCGCGTTGTTGATACGCACCGAGTTGTTCAGGTTGTCATTGTCGTACGGGTGCGAGGCGAGCGTGCCGCCGTATTGCGTGCCGTTCAGCGAGAGCGGGCCGAGATAGTCGACCACGCTGTCGTACTGGCGACCCAGCGTCACTGCGCCGTACTGATTGCTCGACAGACCGACGAACGACTGGCGGCCGAACATGCGGCTGTTCTGACCGAGCTTGCCGGTCGACAGATTGAAACCGTTCTCCAGTACGAAGATCGCCTTCAGGCCGTTGCCCAGATCTTCCGAGCCGCGCAGGCCCCAGCGGTTGCCGTTCAGAATGCCGCTGGCCTGCTGGAAGTTGCTGTGACCACCGGAGTTGTTGGTATAGGTCAGACCGGTGTCGATCAGGCCATACAGCGTGACCGAGCTTTGTGCATGAGCGGCACCCGCGGCGCCGATGAGAGCGAGCGAGAGGCTCGACAGTACGAATTTATTCATTAATTGATCTCCTGATTCGAATGGCGAATACCATCGAGCGGCGGAGAATAGCGGACAAATTGAAAGACTGTTTTTCAATTAATTGCGGTGTTGCGTTTTTGCCACTCAGGTGGATTTTTTTATTTCCTATTATTTCCTGTCGCGGAGTGGCAGGTCGCTCGAAATAAAGAAATAGTTCAATACGGAACATGTTAATTGGCAGGTATGCCACAAGCCGCCAATTTAACGGCGATACCGCCGGGCGACTCCAATACGGAATACATTTTCCCTTAAACTCCATTACATGGAAGAACGGAATTATCCATTGCATGTAATTTCGATAGAAACAAATGCCAGCTTAATGTAAGGTTTTGCCAATTGATTCCGAGATTATTGCTTTAACCGCAAATAGTTTTTTCCAATTTTAAAAGTATCCAGTAAAGCTTGTCCACCCGGTGGAAATCGGGAAGGAATGTGCGCCGATCGCGCCGTTCACGACACGCGACGCCGATAGCTCGATAATGAGCCTTCCATCTGCCTACCCACCGAGAGGAGCTTGTCGCAATGTCCACCTACGAATCCAAAGTGCCGCGAGTACTGTTGACGAACGACGACGGTATCGACGCGCCCGGCCTCGCCGTGCTCGAAGCCGTCGCCGCCGAACTCGCGCACGAAGTCTGGGTGGTCGCGCCCGAGCACGATCAGAGCGGCACGTCGCATTCGATCAGCCTGCATTCGCCGTTGCGCGTGAGCCGCCAGGGCGACCGGCGTTTCGGCGTGACAGGCACGCCCGGCGATTGCGTCGTGATGGGCGTGCGCCATCTGATGCGCGACGCGCCGCCCACGCTGGTTCTTTCCGGCATCAATCGCGGCGGAAACCTCGGCGTCGAGACGATGTTTTCGGGCACGGTGGGCGCGGCGATGACGGGCCTGCTGCTCGGGTTGCCGTCGTTCGCGCTGAGCCAGACCTTCAGCGCGCGCGAGAAAGTGCGCTGGGACACCGCGCGCACGCTCGCGCCGGGCGTGATCCGCCAGTTGCTCGCCATCGAGCACGCGGTGCCGACCTGCCTGAACATCAATTTCCCTGATGTCGACGCGGCGGCCGCCGGTCCGCTCACGCCGACCCGGCAAGGCGTAGGACTCGTCGAAGACATCGACGTGTTGCCGCAGGTCGACCCGCGCGGCATGGCTTATCACTGGCTGCGCTTTCAGCGCGGCGCGCGCGCGAACGATCCCGATAGCGAAACGGCCGTGGTGGCGTCGGGCCGCGTGTCGGTCACGCCGCTGGCTTTCGATCGCACCGACGAACCGACCTTCGCGCGGCTCGCTGCGTCGCTGCGTTAAACGTCAGTTTGAAAGGCCTGCGCGGCGCGCCGATCGCCGCGACTGACGCAATCGCCCCGCCCGCCTCGACTGCCATTCGCGAAGGCCCCGCTGTGTAGCACACGTTGCCGGCGCCCGGCTCGACACGAAGCCGCGGGCTTGCTCAGGGACGCGCCGCGCCAATCACGCGTGGTGCACCGCCCGGCCCGGCGGGATCGGGATTGCCGAATGCCGGAAGGCTGCCGTCCTCACGCGCGCGGGCAATCTCCGCGCGGACCTGGGCACGCGTCTTCGGGCCGCCGTCGGATTTCGGCAGTGTGTCGGTGGATGGCGCGGGCGGCACGACGCGCGGTGACAACGCGGTTTGCGCGGTCAGTTCGGCGGGTGGATTGGAGGGCGTCGATTGCTGCATCGCCTGTGACGCGTTGGGTGCATTGGGTGCGTTGAGGGTAGCGGACGCATTGGAAGCGTTGGCAGTATTGACCACGCTCTCTCCGGCCTTCATTGTCGGTCGCGTATAGTCAGGCTGACTTGCAACAGCCTGCGCGCCCACAACCGATGCACTCCTGCTCGACGCGCCATCATTGCGAGCGCTCATCGTCACCGTTTCAGCCTCACGCCCGCTCTTTGCATACCTCAATGAGCGATTCGAATGCTCGTGCGCCGCACTGCGGCTATCATGCGAACGGCCGCTTTTCATCGGCGCGGACGAAGACGGCGTCATTCGCGGCGCCTCACTGACCCGCGCCGCCGCCAGTGCGCGCTGCTCCTTATCCGCCTGCGCCTGAATCTGCTTTTGCAGATCGATCACCTGCTCGTCGCGCTTGTGCGACGGCCGTACTGCATTCAGTTGCGCCCGCGCGGCAGCGACATCGTCGCGCAGCAGGCTATTGCGCGCCGCCTGCACACGAGCGGCCACGCTCGCGGCCGAATCGCGGCCCGCCGTGACCGGGCCGCGCGCGATCCTTCCGCTGATGATGTCGCCGCGCGACGAACCCGTCGAGTCGTCGCCATGGGTCAAGCCGAGTTCGTCGGTCGACAATGAGTCGTCTGCCGACTGCGATACATACGCATAGCCGCCAACAGCGAGCGCGCCGACAACCAGACCTGTGAAGATCATCTTTTTGGGTTCGCTATACAAGACATGTCCCCTTCCCTGCG
The DNA here is from genome assembly GCF_046027075.1 of Paraburkholderia sp. RL18-085-BIA-A. Taxonomy (NCBI): domain Bacteria; kingdom Pseudomonadati; phylum Pseudomonadota; class Betaproteobacteria; order Burkholderiales; family Burkholderiaceae; genus Paraburkholderia; species Paraburkholderia sp. RL18-085-BIA-A. The sequence continues at coordinate 30,967 of NZ_JARESU010000017.1, forward strand.
TGGACGCGCGCGTCTGCTGCAGCAGACGCGCGCGGATTCATCAGAGGGTTGGTGGCGATCAATGCGCTGGATGCCGCCATTTCGACCGCGACTTCCGGCCGGTCACTCACGTACGAAAGTGTGCGCGAACTGGATGCACCTGAATCCGTGTTTATACTCCGCAAACGGCGAATCGTCGGATTCCGGCAGCCATGTGTCCGAAAGAGCCAGCCGCCGCAAAAGACAGGATAGTTATCTTCCGACGATTGATCCTTGGAACTCCGAATCAAACGCAATCCTCGTGCGCTGCGTGATCGGACCAAACAGTAGGCGAACCTAAACGAGCGGTCCCTCTTCCGGCTTCCCGCGCATTGCGACGGCAATCGAACTGCCGACGATCAGCACCACGCCGAACAGCGACATCGCGCCGATCGTCTCACCCCAGAACACGTAGCCGAACAGCGCGGCCCACACAATGCTCGTGTAGTTATACGGGGCGAGCGCACCGGCGTCGGCCTGGCGAAACGCCATCGTCATCAGCAACTGACCGGCAGTCGCGAACGCGCCGAGCAACGCCATCACTGCGAGCGCGTTGAACGACGGCGTGCGCCACGCAAAGAACAGCGAAGCCCCCGTGACCAACATGCCGATCGCAGTGAAATACAGCACGGTGGTGCCCGAATCGTCGGTCGCGCGAATGCGCTTGATCTGAATGATCGACAGCGCGCCGAACAACGCGCTCGAGATCAGCAGCACAGGACCCAGCCAACTCGAATGCGAGCCGTCGGGGCGCACCACGAAAAGCACGCCTGCGAAGCCGACCGCGGCCGCCAGCGCATCGCGCGGCTTGAGCGATTCCTTCAGCAGCAACGGCGCGAGCACGATCACCAGCAAGGTCTCCGAATACACGATCGCCACCGCTTCGCTGAGCGGCATGTACGGCAGACCGGCGAAGAACAGACCGGACGCGCCGAGCAGCGTCAGTGCGCGCAAGGTCTGCCCGCGCACATCCAGATGCCTGAGCCGCGCGCCAAGCGGCTTGCCGCGCAGACACACCGCCACCGCCGGAAATAGGCCGAACAGCATGCGGAAGAACGTCACTTCGTTGGCCGGATAGACGAGCGCCACGGACTTCGCCAGCGCGTCGACAAGCGCGAAACAGAACATCGACACGAGGATCAGCGCAACGCTGCGCAGCGGAACGGCGCTATGGCGGACGGCGGTGACAGGCGGCATGGGTTGTCCTGGAAGCGCGCGAGGCAACGCGTCGCCGGGTTTCGTGAGGATCTCGCGAGCGCTTCGCATGGCTTGCGCGGCTGGAATGCGGATTATGCCCGCTGGCCGGGTGCTGAACCGTACCTCGACTGCACTTGACCCAGTGCGCATCGCACGCGCGAGCGTTACGCCTCGCGCGTAGCGCGGCGGCCTTCATCCGACAATTACGGGTATTTACCGATACAGGCCAGCTCAACTAATAATATTATTCATACCGATTTCCTCCTCAATACGGCTCGATCCTGCGTTCTGTTGCCGTATGCAAATTTAATAATAATTATGACCATCAATTAGGCGGGGACCTCAGGAGATAAAGGTGCGCAATTACTTTGTGCTGGCGACTCTCGCCATGCTGGGTGCTTGTGGTGGTGGCAACGACAGTTCGCCGAACGCGTCCGCAGCGGCGGACAGGCAGGTCAACGCGGTCGATTCCTCGGCGTCGGCGGCTGCCGCGGCCTCCGCCGCGTCACAGGCCGACGCGGCCAATGTCGAGAGCGAATTCAAGGCCGCGAAGACCATTCCGCTCGGAATGAAAACGACCACCCCGCCGCTCGTGATCGCCGATCCCACGCTCAACCTGCCGCCCTACACGCCGCCCGCGGCCCCCAAGGCGGTTTCTACGACCACCCTGTCGTTCGGCGACTTCACGAATTTTCTCGCGCCCGGCTCGACCGAAGGCTGGCGCCCCGGCGCCAGCAATTCGACCATCACGATTCCCGCGCCCGCGACCAACGGCACCGGCGCGGGCGACAAAACCGTCGCGCTCGCCAGCACCTATGCGACCGCCTCGTACGAAGCAGACGTGACGGTCAGCGCGCCGGTCGGCAGCGGCGCGGCGAACGCGGGCTTCATCGTGCGCACGACGAACCCGACGGCCGGCGGCCCCGACAGCCTGACCGGCTACTACATCGGCCTCGACACCGGCACGCATTCGCTCCAGGTGGGACGCCAGAACAACAACTGGACGAACTTCATCGCGTACCCGGTGAGCACGATCGTCGGCGGCAGCACGCATCATCTGAAAGTGACGACGAGCGGCACCGCGATTACCGTCGAGCTCGACCAGCAACGCGTGATCAGCGTCAACGACGCGACCAACGCGCTGCCCGTGGTATTCCAGTCGGGCAGCTTCGGGCTGCGGCGCTTCGGCGTCGGCGCGACCTTCAGCAACATCACGATCCGTACCTATCCGACCGTGACGTCGCCGAGCTATGACTTCTCCAAGGTGGTCGGCGCGGTCTACACACCGTCCAACGCGGTGAACGCGATCGACTTCTGGGAGAACTACGACCCGGAGATCGTCAATCGCGAGCTCTCGTACGCGCAAACCTACGGCATGAACACCATCGCCGTGTACCTGCACTACCTCGTGTGGGCCAACGATCGTGTGGCATTCCTGAGCAAGTTCGATAACCTGCTGAAGATCGCCGCGCGCCACGGCATCAAGGTCTCGCCGATCTTCTACGACGACTGCTGGAATCCGACGCCGCAATACGGCCCGCAGGCGGCGCCGGTCTGGGGCGTGCACAACAGCCGGTGGGTGCAGTCGCCAGGCACGCCGGTCGAGCAGGCGTATTTCCAGCCGAGCGCGACCAATGCCGCCGTCACGTACAAGGCGAGTCTCGCGAGCTACATCACCGACTTCGTCGCGCCGCATCGCAACGATCCGCGCGTCATCTTCTGGGAGACGATGAACGAGCCCGGCTGCAGCGGCAATGGCTCGTTGCAGAACACCCGCGCGGTGCTGATGAACGACGCGCGCATCGCGATCCTGAACGCGGGCGCGACGCAGCCGGTCAACGCGCCCCAGGTGCAGGAGGATGAAGGCACGTACTTCTCGGACTTCTATGCGTTCCATCCGTATGGCAACCCGTACACGGGTCCGGTGAATGGCAGCAATGTCAGCGCGCTGAACTCGGAAACGCTGCAACGCGGGTTCACGGGCACGGCGGGTCAAACCATGCCGGGTATCGTCGCGAACTACGGCGGGACGACGGGCTTCATCGTGTGGGAGCTGATGATCGGCCGCACCAACACGCGCTTCCACTGGGGCCAGGTGCCGGACGCGCCCGCCACGGTCGAACCGGCGACGCCCTTCCAGGGCACGATCTATCCGGACGGCCATCCGTGGCAGACCTCGGAGACCCAGGCGTTGACGGGCGGCTTCAATGTGAAACTGCCGGTGCTGCAGGTCGGCTACTACAACGATCCGACCTTCAACAGCGCGCCGGTCAAGACCTCGATCACGCCGATGATCGACTTCGACCTGAACACCGAGCGCGGCACCGATTCGCCTGACGCGTCCGCTGGTGTCAACGCGACCGGCTACGGCGTGCGTTGGACCGGCGCGATCCAGGCGACGCAGGACGGAACCTACACGTTCTCGATCGACAGCGACAACGTGGCGCGGCTGTGGATCAACGGCGTGAAAGTGATCGACAAGAAGAGCGCGTCGCAATCGACCGTGAGCGGCAAGGTCCGGCTCGCCGCGAAGCAGCGCGCGTCGATCAAGGTCGAGTATGTGCACGGCACCGGCTCCGCCAGCATGCATCTGCTGTGGTCGAATCCGGCAGCTGATAATCCGGGCGTGCTGCGGATCGTGCCGTCCGATTCGCTGGTGACTTCGAGTTGAGGTGTGGGTAAATGAAAGCGGCCGGCGGTCGATTCTGGACTGTTGACTGAGCGACGCGGCGCATCCGGTTTGGGTGCGCCGCGTTTTTTCATGCAGGGAGCAACCAAAAAATACTGTATAAAAACACAGTATAATGACCGAACCGCAATCACTCCGCGAGCGCCCCGCTGCTCAATAGCGCGCGCCCGGGCGCCGCCTCAACCATGGTCTCCCAGCCAGCCCTCTTCGCTCCCGAGCCCGTATCCCTTCTGCGCGATCAAGAAGGCGGCATCCGCTACCTGCCCGAGTCGATCCCGGCCGGCGTCGCGCAGCAATGGTTCGAGCAGGCGCTTCGGAACGTCGGCTGGCTTAGTCAGCAACGCAAGATGTACGAGCGCGAGGTTGCCGTGCCGCGTTTGCTCGCCACCTTCTCGCGCGCATCCGCGGATTTGCCCGCGCCCTTGGGCGAAGCATTCGAAGCCGTGCGCGCGCTCGTCGGCGCGCCGTTCAATCGGGTCGGCCTCAACCTGTATCGCGACGGCAACGATAGCGTCGCGCTTCACGGCGACAAGACGGAAAGGCTGGTGCCCGCGCAGCCGATCGCGATTGTCTCGCTCGGCGCAAGCCGCCGCATGTCGATCCGCCCGAAGACCGGCGCGGGCCGCAGCATTCATGTCGAACTGGAGCCAGGCAGTTGTCTCGTGATGAGCTACGCGTCGCAATTCACTCACGAGCACGGCATTCCCAAGCTCGCCGATGCCTGCGGGCCGCGTATCAGTCTTGCGTTTCGCTGCTTCGCCGAGTGAGGCGGGGCCACTCGCCACAGCGCGCCAACCAGGGCGGTGGTTCATCGTCGGAAACGCCCCCGCTCCACCTGTCAAACCGCGAGGCACAGCGTCACTTCACGCCACGCCGAGCTTCGTCAGCAGCGCCCGCGCCGCCGCTTCCGACGATGCCGGATTCTGCCCGGTAATCAGCGTCCCCGCGACAACGACATGCGACTGCCAGTCCGGCCCCTTCGAATAGCGGCCACCGCTTTTCTTCAACATGTCTTCGACGAGAAACGGCACGACATCGGTGAGACCGACGGCCGCCTCTTCCGAATTCGAAAAGCCCGTGACCGGCTTGTCGCGCACGAGCGGCACGCCGTCCGGCGTCTTCGCATGACGCAGCACCGCGGGCGCGTGACACACCGCGCCGACCGGTTTGCCGGACGCGTGGAAGGCTTCGATAAGGCCGATCGAATGTGTATCGTCGGCCAGGTCCCACAGCGGCCCGTGGCCGCCGGGATAGAACAGCGCGTCGTAGTCCGCCGCCGGGAGCGTCGCGAGGCGCGCCGTGTTCGCGAGCGCGGCTTGCGCCTGCGGGTCTTTCCCGAAGCGCCGGGTCGCATCGGTCTGCGCGTCGGCGGCGTCGCTCTTCGGGTCCAGCGGCGGCTGGCCGCCTTTGGGCGAAGCGAGCGTGAGCGCGACGCCGGCGTCCTTGAACACGTAGTAAGGCGCGGCAAACTCCTCGAGCCAGAAGCCAGTCTTCTTGCCGGTATCGCCGAGCTGATCGTGCGACGTCAGTACCACCAGGATATTCATAGCCACCTCACGAGCAGAGTCGATTGCGTTGCGACACGCCGCGAAACGGCGTGCTCGCTTTCAGACGCTCAAGCAGTATAGGCGGCTCCCTGCGACGCCGAAGCGCTTTACTCGCGACCGCTGCTACGCACCGTCGCGTTAGACGGCATAAATTTCCGGGTTCTCCGTGAGAGGCAAAAACTTGCCGGTTCGCCCGTCGAGCGCGAGCATCACGCCGCTTTCGATATCGAAGATCCAGCCATGCAGTTGCAGCGTTTTGTTGACGAGCCCCACGGCCACGGAAGGATGCGTGCGGATATTGCTGAGTTGCGCGATCACGTTGTCCTTGACCAGCGCATCGAGACGCTCGGCGTCCGAGTGATAGGTGCGCGACGCGTTGATCGCCTTGGCCGCATCCGCGTGACGCAGCCAGCCCGCCACCGCCGGCAGATGCTCGAGGTTCATGCAGGTCGAGATCGCGGTCATCGCGCCGCAGTTGGAGTGGCCGCATATCACGATATCGCGCACGCCGAGGACCGACACCGCGTACTCGACGGTGGCCGACACCCCGCCCGGCTCCGGGCCGTAAGAAGGCACGATGTTGCCGGCGTTGCGGATCACGAACAGCGCACCCGGCTCTGTCTGCGTGAGCAACTCGGGGACCACGCGGCTATCCGAGCAGGTCACGAAAAGCGTGCTCGGACTTTGCGCCGTCGACAGACGCTTGAACAGCGAGATCTGCTGTGGAAAAACTTCCGTTTGGAAGCGGATGAAACCTTCGATGATTTCCTGCACGATGTTCTCCAGACAATCCGGGACTGCGTTCGCAGCGCATGCGCGGGTGAGGCGGGGCATGCGTGCCGTCGGTGGGAGTGACTATACCGTAGCCGCGCGGCGCGCCGAATCGGCTGGCGGGTCGTGTCTTTATCGACTCGCTCGACGAGTTCAGGCAAGTCCACCGGGAGAACCTTCGCTTGAACAAATAAAAAAACCCCGGCTGTTGCCAGCCGGGGCCAACTCTCTCGCTCGCACACCGGAGGCCGTGCGTGCATGACTACTTTACCCACGTCGACGCGGCGGATCTATGCGTCAAGCTGGAAGAGTCCTTTCCAGCGCGGTTCGAATCTAAATGCGTTGCGCTAATGCGCGGAATTACACGCGAGCATGCCCACGAACCCACACGCAAACACGCCAGACACGCATAAGCGCAACACAACCAGACGTGTCGAACCGCTTCACGCCTTACCCGCCTCTCATCACGCCTCGTGGCGCGCAAGCTCTTGCCTCAACGGCTGTACATCGCGTTCCAGTCGGCAGCGGACACCGCCGGCCGGCCGCTTTGCGACGAACCCGCAACGCTGCCGCCATAAGCGCTGGCGTTGTTGCTTTGCGCGGCAACGCGGGCTTGCGCGGCCTGAATCGCTTCGGGGTAACGGGCCTGGTCGCCGTCGCCAACGTGATAGCCGGCCTGTGCGAGCTGAGCCAGTTCCGCTCTCACCTGCTCACGCGTGATGGGGGAATTCGATTGAGCGAAAACCGTGGCCGAAGCAGCCAGCGAAGCGACGACAACAACAGCGTTGATCAAGGACTTCATGATGAAAACAAGCTCCATTAATTGAGGGTCAGCGGTGCGTCGAGTGTTTCTCTGCGCGACCGCTGGGCTCAATATAGGCGCCGCTTCGTCCGAGAATAATGGCCCCGCGTCGAAGGGATTGTTGAGGAATCTGGAGAAATCGGCGGACCGCGCACTGCGCAGCGGCCGTGTCGGTAGCGACATCGGCAGCGCGCGGCCCCTTGCTGAATGATGCTCAGAAGCGCGTGCGCAGACCCACGGTGCCGACCACCTGATTGCCCGTCGACGACGCGCCGCCCGCCGTGTTGATGAACGCCGTATAGCCCTTGCCGCTGACATGCTGATACATCGCCTCGGCGTACACGTCCGTGCGCAGCGACAGCGCGTAGACCGCTTGCAGATTCACCTGATTCCATTTTGGATCGGAGCCGAAGGTGGACGTGCCGCTCACGTGCGCGTCCGTGTATGTGTACGCCGCGCCGAGACTCAACGCGGGCGTCACCACGTATTTGCCGTTGACTTCGTAGTTGTCGAAGCGCATCGACCCATGCGTCGCGCCGAACGACGCGCTGTCCTGGAACTGGCTGTGCGTGTAGACGAAGCCGGCGGTCACCGGGCCGAAGCCATAGCTGAGCGCGGCGCCGGCGGTGCGCTGCACGTCGGCGCCGAGCCGGAAGCCAGCCGTGCCGTTCGCCGCCGACTCCGCGAGATCGACCGCGCCGGCGGTGTTCGTGGTGGAGTTCGAGCCGTTGATCTGCAAATATCCCGCGGCTGCCTTGAAGGGCCCGTTGCCATAGCTCACGCCGACGCTGTACGCGCGATTGAGCGCGAAGTCCGTGTTGTTCGAGAACGCGTAGAGGCCGCCGAATTTCAGGCCCGCATAGTTGGCGCTGGTGTACTTGACCGCGTTGCTCATCCGCACCGAGTGATTCAGATTGTCGTTGTCGAACGGATGCGCGAAGCCGGCGTCGCCGAATGTGCCCGCCGTGCCCGACAGCGGCGCGACGAAGTCGACCAGCGAGTCGTACTGGCGGCCCAGTGTGAGCGTGCCGAACTGCTTGCTGCTCAGGCCCGCGAACGCCTGGCGTCCAAACACCCGGTTGTCCTGCCCGAGTTTGCCGTTCTGCACGTTGTAGCCGTTTTCGAGCACGAAGATCGCCTGCAGGCCGCCGCCGAGATCCTCACCGCCGCGCAAGCCGAAACGGCTGCCGTTGATGTTGCCGCTCGTCGCCTGCACCAGCGCGCCCTGCGAGCCGCCCTTCTTGACGTTGTTGGTGTACATCACGCCGGCATCGATGAGGCCGTACAGCGTGACCGAACTTTGCGCCTGCGCCGCTGTGGCGGCGGCAAGCCCTGCAAGCGCCGCGAGTGCGGCGGAAATCCTTTTCACGTAAAGCTCCTGCGTAGCTGGAATGGGGTCATGAACAGCGACGCGGAGTATAAAAACGCGGACCTCGAAAACGAATGCGCGAGGCCTGGAGCAGTCCTTTATGGAATCAGGAACAATCGGTCATGGGGGTGCAGCAATCGTGATTCGCCGCGGGCTTGCGCGGACTTCGCGGTGTTTTGACTGGCCTCGAGCGCGTCGCCGCGCCTTCATGCCACAAGCGGAAGTTGTGCGAGAACAACAGGTCAAAAGGGGCGAAAAACGAAAAGGCAACATCAGGGTTACATCGGGCTCCAGACAATTCCGGGCCCGGCGCGCACACGCCGGGCCCTCACCGCCTGAATGTCCGAGACCAGCCAGGGCCCCGGTTTAAACCTTGTTAAAATCCCCGGTTTCGAGTTCCACGGACCGTCCACCATTTTTTTCGAGCACCCGTCGGGTAGCATTTTCAATCCGCGCGCGGTTGGCCTCGAAGGTGCCCACCAGATCGTGGGCCGATGGACCGCCGTTGCCGAAATGGTCGTTCAGCGCGTCCAGCGACACGCTGCACCAGACGTCCGCCCCATCCACATTGGCCTCGAAGGCGACGCGTGCTGCCGCCACCACTTCACGGCGTCCGGTGAATTCGATCCTCATAATGATCCTCCATGTGTCCAAAGAGACCTGTGAACGCGCAAACCCTGTGCCAAGCCGCCACGAGCCTTGCGGCAGAGGCGAACGGCGCCGAGCGCGCATTCTCCGCTAGGTGCATACTCCACATCGGCCGCCACGTGCGGCCGCGCTGATGCGTCGCGGCCCTGCCTCCTCATAGGCCGTCAGACGCGCCCAACACCCCATACTAACGCCTCCATGTCCCGCAGCCCTCAATCATCGCGCGCCCCCGTCATCGCCGCCGTCATGGCTTCCATGGCGATGGTCGCCATCGAAGCCACCATCGTCTCCACCGCCATGCCACAGATCGTCGCGCAACTCGGCGATCTGCATCTGTATAGCTGGGTCTTTTCGTCGTTCCTGCTCACGCAAACCGCCATGACGGTGGTGTTCGGCAAGCTCGCCGACCTCTACGGACGCAAGCCGGTGGTACTCGCCGGCATCGCGATCTTCCTGATCGGCTCGGTGCTTGCCGGCTTCGCGTGGTCGATGCCGGCCATGATCGCGTTCCGCCTGATCCAGGGCGTCGGCGCGGGCGCGATCCAGCCGGTTACGCTCACCATCGTCGCCGATCTCTACCCGGCGCGCGAACGCGGCAAGGTGCAGGGCTATCTCGCCAGCGTGTGGGCGATCTCGGCGGTGATCGGGCCGATGGTCGGCGGCTTCATCATTCACAACCTGTCGTGGGCGTGGATCTTCTGGATGAACGTGCCGATCGGCCTCGCATCGGCCGCGGGCTTCATTGCGTTCCTGCGCGAGTCGGAGCGGCACGCGCGCCCCTCGATCGATTTCGGCGGCGCGGCGCTGTTCATGGCGGCGATCGCCGCGTTGATGATGGCGCTGACCTATGCTGGCGACGACGAGACCGCGCGAGCATCGCTCGCGGCCGGCGCTTTCCTGCTGTGCGTGCTGTTCTTCGTGCTGCAGGAGCGCCGCGCGGCTGAACCGATGATCTCGTTCGCGCTATGGAGCCACCGGCCGATTGCCGCGTGCAACGGCTCGACGTTGCTGTCCGGCATGATCCTGATGGGCTCCACCACGTTCCTGCCGATGTACGTGCAGGGCGTGCTGCATCGTTCCCCGGTGGTCGCCGGCCTTGCGCTGACGATGATGATGGTCGGCTGGCCGACCGGCGCGACGCTCGCGGCGAAGTCGTTCCACCGCCTCGGCTTGCGGCGCATCCTGCTCGGCGGCAGCGCATTCGTGCCGCTCGGCGCGGCGCTGCTGCTGTTCCTGTCGCCCGGCGGGTCGCCGCTGCTCGCCGCGTTCGCCTCGCTGATCATGGGCTTCGGCATGGGCACGTCGAGCGTCAGTTCGCTGGTGCTGATCCAGGAGATCGTCAACACGGACGAACGCGGCAGCGCCACCGCGTCGAATCTCTTCTCGCGCAACCTCGGCAGCACGCTCGGTGCGACACTGTTCGGCGCGGTGCTCAACTTCGGGCTCAGTCATTCGAAGGGCGCGGGGGTGGTCACGTCGGACCAGTTGAAGGCGCTGCTGCAGAATCAGGCCGCGAGTCTCGGCGACAGCGACATGATCCGGCTGGTGTTGCATCAGTCGCTGCATCTGACTTTCGTGTCGATCTTCGTGATCGCGATTTTCGTGGTTGCGCTGCTGACGTTCGTGCCGCCGATCAGCATCGGGACTGGCAAGAAGGTGCCGGTCGAGGCGTTGTCGTCGATGGAACACTGAGGTGCCGGGAGCGTGGTGGTCGCGCGCCCGCTGCGGCGCGCCTCAGCCCGCCTCGTCCGCCGTCAGCAACTCGATGCCGTCCAGTTGCGCCGCGCAGGTATCGCGCACGATCGTGACGAAATCAGCGAAGTAAGGCCGGCTCGCGAAGCCTTTCGCGGCCACCGCGTACAGCTCGCTCCACAACCCCTGCGGGCCGACGCGTTTGGCCTGCACGTAGTCGTGATCGACGTAGTTCTTCACGCCCCAGTTCGGCAGCGCCGCGATGCCCCGGCGGCTTGCCACCAGCTGCATGACCGCGATGGTCAGCTCGGCCGTGCGCCGCTCTAACTTGATGCCGGCAGGCTCCAGCACCTCGCGGATCAGATCAATGCGCGCCTCCGGCACCGGATAGGTAATCAGCGTCTCGTCGCGCAGATCGTCTGCTATCACGCGGCGCTTGTTGCGCAGCCTGTGCTCGTTGGCCAGCACCACCAGAATCTCGAAACGAAATAGCGGCGCGATGTGCAGGCCGCGCCGCTTCGCCGGCTTCGAGCCGATCACCACGTCAGCCTTGGCGTCGCTCAACAAACGCAGCGGGTCCGCATGAAAACCCGCGACGAGGTCGACCTCGACCTCGGGCCAGCGTCGGCGGAACTCGTCCATCACCGGCATCAGCCAGTCGAAACAGGTATGGCATTCGAGCACGATGCGCAATTCGCCGCGCGTGTCGCCTTTCAGGCGCACCAGATCGCGCTCGGCCGCACTCAGCGCGGCGATCATTTCACGCCCGAGCGCCAGCAGCCGCTCACCCGCCGCGGTGAAACGAAGGCCCTGGCGGGTGCGCTCGAATAGCGACACCTCGTAATGCGCCTCGATATCGCGGATCTGATGCGACAACGCGGACTGGCTCAAGTGAACGCGTTCGGCGGCGGCGACCAGCTTGCCGGAATCGGCGATCGCGATCAGCGAACGCAAGTGACGAAGCTCAAGCATGCGATTGCTCCGTGCGGAAGGAAATTCTCTGGATATGAATATGGCTCATACATTGGTGAAAACATGTCGCTTGATGAATCATAGCCCGACTCGCACACTGGGCGCCAATTCAAACAACGCTCAACAGGATTTCGCATGGCCCGCACACACATCCCCGGCTTTCCGCGCATCGGCGCGCAGCGAGAACTGAAATTCGCGCAGGAGTCGTTCTGGCGCGGCGAAACCGACGAGAACCATCTGCGTGGCGTCGCGCGAGACTTACGCGCGCGCCATTGGCGATTGCAGAAAGACGCCGGGCTCGATTTCATCACCGCCGGCGACTTCGCGTACTACGACCAGATGCTCACGCTAAGCGCGCTGCTCGGCGCGTTGCCACAGCGGTTCGGCTTCGATCCGGCGGCGCTGTCGCTCGCGCAGTACTACGAACTTGCGCGCGGCAACGCCGCGCAACCGGCGATGGAAATGACCAAGTGGTTCGATACGAACTACCACTATCTGGTCCCCGAACTCGGACCGCAGACCTCGTTCGACGGCGGTGTCGAGTGGCTGTTCGACGAGATCGACGCAGCGCTCACGCTGAATGTGCCGGTCAAGCCGGTGCTGATCGGGCCGATCACCTACCTGTGGCTGTCGAAGAGTCACGTCGCCGGCTTCGACCGTTTGTCGTTGCTGCCGAAGCTGGTGATCCGCTACAGCCGCATTCTGGAGAAGCTCAAGCAGCGCGGCATCGAATGGGTGCAGATCGACGAACCAGCCTTGTGCGTCGACCTGCCCGCGCCGTGGCTCGAAGCGTTTTCCGCCACCTACGACGTGCTCGGCACGTCGGACGTGAAGCTGCTGCTCGCCACGTATTTCGACACCACCGCCGAACATGCGCCGCGCGTCGCGCGGCTGCCGGTCGCCGGCGTGCATCTGGACCTCGTGCGCGCACCGCAGCAGCTCGACGCGTGGCGCGCGGCGTTGCCCGCGCATGCGGTGCTGTCGGCGGGCGTGATCGACGGCCGCAATATCTGGCGCGCGAATCTCGGCGAGATCGTCGATTCGTTGCAGGGCTTGCGTGCCGAACTGGGCGAGCGTTTGTGGATCGCGCCATCGTGCTCGTTGCTGCATGTACCGGTCTCGCTCGCCGCGGAACAGAAACTCGACGCCGATCTGAAATCCTGGCTCGCGTTCGCCACCGAAAAACTCGACGAGGTCGGCACGCTCGCTCTCGCGCTGCGCGATCCCGTTGCGGCAGAACCGAAGCTCGCTGCCGCCGAGCGTGCACTCGCGGCGCGCCGTGAATCGGGCGCGGTCGTGAATGCATTGGTGCAAAAGCGCGTGACCGCCGTGACCGATGCGATGACCGACCGTCAAAGCCCATTCAGCGAACGCAATCGCGTGCAGCGCGAAGCGCTCGAGCTGCCTTTGCTGCCCACCACCACGATCGGTTCGTTCCCGCAAACGGCGTCGATCCGCCAGGCGCGCGCCGCGTACAAACGCGGCGAATTGCGCGCGCTCGACTACCTGCAACGGATGCGCGCCGAGATCGAATTCGCCGTGCGCAAACAGGAAGCGTTGGGCCTCGACGTGCTCGTGCATGGGGAAGCCGAGCGCAACGACATGGTCGAATATTTCGGCGAGCAGTTGTGGGGCTACGCGTTCACGGAAAACGGCTGGGTGCAAAGCTACGGCTCGCGCTGCGTGAAGCCGCCGATCATTTACGGCGACGTGTACCGTCCCGAACCGATCACGGTCGACGCGACCCGCTACGCGCAATTGCTCACGCCGCGTGTAATGAAAGGCATGCTGACCGGCCCGGTGACGATGCTGCAATGGTCGTTCGTGCGCGACGACCAGCCGCGCTCAACCACGGCACTACAACTCGCGCTCGCGATCCGCGACGAGGTGGTCGATCTGGAAAAGGCCGGCATCCGCATCATCCAGATCGACGAACCCGCGTTTCGCGAGGGGCTGCCGCTGCGCAAGGGCGATTGGGCCGTGTACCTGGACTGGGCGACGCGCGTGTTCCGCATTTCCGCGGCGGGCGTCGGCGACCGCACGCAGATTCACACGCACATGTGCTATTCGGAATTCAACGACATTCTGCCGTCGATCGCGGCGATGGACGCCGACGTGATCACCATCGAGACCTCGCGTTCGGCGATGGAACTACTCGACGGCTTCGGCGCTTTCGCGTACCCGAACGAGATCGGCCCCGGCGTCTACGACATTCACTCGCCGCGCGTGCCGAGCGCGGAAGCAATGCAGCGGCTGCTGGAACGCGCGTGCGAAGTGATTCCGGCCGAGCGCCTGTGGGTCAATCCGGATTGCGGGCTGAAGACGCGCGGCTGGCCCGAGACGGAAGCGGCGTTGACGAACATGATTCAGGCGGCGAAGGCTTTGCGCGTGAAGCTCGCGGCTCGGTAGCCTGAATTGGCTAGCTAGTTGGATTGCCGGATTGCCGCCGCGACGCCCATCCGTGACTCAAGCCTCGCGGATGGGCGCGCGCGCCGCGCATGCTGTTCAACCGCCCTTCGCGTACAGCGTCGACTCCGAGAAGCCCTCGGCGGCCAGCACCTCGCCGACCAGGATCAGCGCGGTCCGCTCGATCGCGCTCGATTGCACTTTGCCCACGATATCGTCGAGCGTGCCAGTGATCTTCTCCTCATCCGGCCAGCTCGCGCGATAGATCACCGCGATCGGACACGCGCCGCCGTAATGCGGCCGCAATTCATCGACGATGCGCGCGAGATGCCGCACGCCGAGATGAATCGCCATCGTCGCGCGATGCCGTGCGAGGTCGGCGAGCTGCTCGCCTTCGGGCATGGTCGTTTTGCTCGCGTAGCGCGTGAGGATCAGCGTCTGCGACACGTCGGGCAGCGTCAGTTCGCAACCGAGCGCCGCCGCGCACGCGGCCGTCGCGGTCACGCCAGGCACGATCTCGTAGGGAATGCGCAACTCGCGCAAGCGGCGGATCTGCTCGCCGATCGCGCCGTACAGCGACGGGTCGCCGGAATGCACGCGCGCCACGTGCTGGCCTTTGTCATGCGCGGCCTTGAGCAACGCGACGATCTGATCGAGGTCGAGTTCCGCGGTGTTGACGACCTGCTCCGCGCTGTGACCTTCGAGCACCGCGGCCGGCACGAGCGACCCCGCATACAGGATCACCGGGCAACTGCGCACGAGGCGCTGCCCTTTCACCGTGATCAGTTCTGGGTCGCCTGGACCCGCGCCGATAAAAAACACCGTCATTCAGTACTCCAATGATTCATTTGGCCGCGCTGCCGGGTGCGTGCGGCACGGCTCGAAGTTCGACCTGATGAGCCCGCAGCGCGTCCAGCAGATCGGCTACGCGGTCGAATTCGCGCTCCACCTCCGGCAACGGCGGACGACGCAACATGATGACCGGCAAGCCGCGCTCACGCGCGACTTCGAGCTTCGCTTCGGTTGCGCTGCCGCCGCTATTCTTGCTGACCACCACGTCGAACCCTTGCAGCGCGAACAGCGCGCGCTCGCCTTCGAGCGTGAACGGACCGCGCGCCGCGAGGATGCGCGCCCGTGCGTGATCCGGCTGCGGATCGAGACAGCGCACCGTCCAGAATTGCCGCGGCGGAATCTCGTCGAGATGCGCGAGCGGTTCGCGGCCGAGCGTGAAAAGCGGCCACCGGAACGGCGCGAGCGCCGCGGTCAGTTCATTCCAGTCGCCGACCATGCGCCAGTCGTCGCCCGCTTGCGGCTGCCAGGCCGGACGGCGCAGCGCCCAGCACGGCACACGCGCCGCGCGGCACGCCTCAAACGCGTTCGCGCTGATGCGCGCGGCGTACGGATGCGTCGCGTCGATCACGAGGTCGATGCCTTCGCTTTCGATGTAGCGCGCCATACCCTCGGCGCCACCGAAGCCGCCCACGCGCACCGCGCACGACAGATCATCCGGCACCTTGCCGAGGCCTGCGAGACTGTACACGTGTATGGGGCCAAGTTCGCGCGCGATCTTCAATGCGTCGCCGGTGCCGCCGAGCAACAGGACCCGCGTCATTGCGCCACTCCGATCAGATTGCCCTGGCGATCGATCGCGAACATCTCCACGTTGACCTGGGGCGGCACGATCTCGCGCGCCACCGCCAGCGCGTGCCGACAGACGATATCGGCGAGCGGCACCTGCTGCGCGTGCGCCAGCGCAACCGCCTGCTGGCTCGTGTTGGCCGCGCGAATCGCGGTCTGCAGCGCAGCTTCGGCGCCGTGTTCCGCGGCCCATTGCGCGAGCCGTTCGAGGTCGATGCTCGAATTGCGGCTATGCAGATCGAGATGGCCCGCCGCCAGCTTGCTGAGTTTGCCGAAGCCGCCGCATATGCTCAAACGTTCGACGGGCGCGCGCTTCATATGCTTGAGCACCGCGCCGACGAAGTCGCCCATCTCGATCAGCGCGATATCCGGCAGAGCATAACGCGCGCGCATTGCGTCTTCGCTCGCGTTGCCGGTGCATGCGGCCAGATGCATGTAACCGTTCGCGCGCGCGACGTCGATGCCCTGATGGATCGATGCGATATACGCCGAGCACGAGAACGGCCGCACGATGCCGGTGGTCCCGAGGATCGACAGACCGCCGAGAATGCCCAGGCGCGGGTTCATCGTTTTCAGCGCGAGCTGCTCGCCGCCTTCGACGCCGATCGTCACCTCGAAGCCACCGCGATAGGCGTGCTCCGCCGCGAGTTCGGTCAGATGGTCGGTGATCATTTTGCGCGGCACGGGGTTGATCGCCGGTTCGCCGACCGGCAGCGTCAGGCCCGCGCGCGTCACCGTGCCGACGCCTGGTCCGGCGCGGAATGTCACGCCCGGTTCGGGTAGCAGACGCACGCGGGCGAACACAAGCGCGCCGTGCGTCACGTCGGGGTCGTCGCCGGCATCCTTGATGGTGCCCGCTTCGGCGCCGTCGCCGATGAGGCGGCAGAACTCGAGCGGCATCGGCACCTGCTGGCCCTTCGGCAGCACGATCTCCGCAACCTCGCTGACCACCCCGGCCAGCAGGAGACGCGCCGCCGCAAGCGAAGTCGCGGTCGCGCAACTGCCGGTCGTGTAGCCGCTACGCAGCGGCGCGGGTTGTTCGGGTGATTCGTCGCGCATTACGCCTGGCCGGGGGCACCGCCACCCGCCCCCTTCGTCACTTCAAGCATCGTGATCGGCAACGCCTGGCGCCAGGTATCGAAACCGCCGAGCGGTTGCGCGTGGGCGAGCGAGATCCGCGTCAGCGTGCCGCCGTGCCGCTCGCGCCACGCGGCGAGCGCGGCCTCGCCCTGCAACGTGACCGCGTTCGCCACCAACCGGCCGCCGTCGCGCAGACGCGCCCAGCACGCGTCGAGCACGCCCGGCGCCGTCACGCCACCGCCGATGAACACCGCATCCGGCGCAGGCAGCCCCTGCAGCGCGTCGGGCGCGCGGCCGGCGACGAGTTGCAGCCCCGGCACACCCAATGCATCGCGATTGTGTTCGATGAAGCGCTGCCGCTCCTCATGGGCTTCGATTGCGATCGCGCGGCAAGCCGGATGCGCGCGCATCCACTCGATGCCGATCGAGCCGCTGCCCGCGCCCACGTCCCACAGCAATTCGCCGGGCGTCGGTGCGAGGCGCGCGAGCGTGATCGCGCGCACGTCGCGTTTGGTCAACTGGCCGTCGTGGCGAAACGCGTCGTCGGGCAAGCCGCAGGTCAGCGGCAGACGCGGCGCGCTCGCCGCCGCGCGGCATTCGAGCGCGATCAGATTCAACGCGGCGACATTGCCCGCGGACCATTGATCCGCGCGGCCGTCGAGGCGGCGCTCCAACTTGCCGCCCAGGTGTTCGAGCACGATCATGCGGGTCGCGCCGAAACCGCGCTCGCCCAACTGTTCGGCGAGCGCCGCCGGCGTGCGGCCGTCCGCACTCAGCACGAACACGCGCGCGCCGTCATGCAGATGCGCATTCAGCGACGCTAACGGCCGGCCCACCAGCGACACCGTCGCGACCTCCTGCAACGGCCAGCCAAGACGCGCGGCCGCCAGCGACAACGACGACGGCGCGGGCAGCACCCGCAATTCACCGGCCGGCAACTGCCGCGCCAACGTCGCGCCGACGCCGAACAGCATCGGATCGCCGCTCGCCAGCACGCACACGGCGCCGCCGCGCTCGGCCAGCAGAGGCGCGAGATCGAATGGACGCGGCCACATGGCGCGGCGCGCGGCGAGCCGCGCGGGCAGCATCGCCAGATGACGCTCGCCGCCGTACACCACCGACGCCGTCAGCAAAGCACGCCGCGCGGGCCGCCCCAAACCGGCGAAGCCGTCATCGCCAATGCCCACCACGGTCAGCCACGCCGGCATGCAACCATCCTCATCTGTGTGTTTAACTAGTGCGCTCGGCCACGCTGGTCAAAGCGTCCAGCCTCATTGCGCGGTTCGAAAAAAGGCATCATACAGCCGCCGGTGCCCTTCGGGACCGAAGAGGGAACACAGTGCGACTGTGTCTGCCCTCGCAACTGTAATTTCGAGTGTCCCGCAGCGTAACGAGGAGTACTTTGGAGTAACGCAAGCGCTTATTCTTGAACTTCTTGAGTCACGCCGGGTGTACTGGATAAACGTAATTGCCACGTTGCCCACGCGGGCCGGGGCAGATCTCGCGACACCCAGGCGTCACTGACGTGAGCAGCACCGACGGCATGATCGCCGCCAGCAATCGCCCGGCCTGCAAGCATACCCGGTTCCGCATCACCGAAAAACTTGATACGGAAACTCACGGTAACCGGCCATTCCCGGGAATACGCCAATGCCGAACTGCACGGCTTTACCGTGCGTGTCCCACCTGCCGGGCGCATCACGTATTCCTATCGCTGGCGGCGGGCAACCGGCAAGCATGCCCGCCTGACGGTCGGCTGCTATGACGAGGGGCTTGGCCCAAAGGAAGCCCGCGCAAAGGCGCGGCGCGAGTCGGCGCTGCTGGATCACATGGGCGACACCCTACCCGACCAGACCGAACGGAAGATGAAGCGTGAAGAGGTTCGGCGCGTCGCGGACGTGCCAGCATTCGGCTACTACCCGCTGGAAAGCTATACGCCCATCTTGTGTCGTTCTCCAACACCGGCGACCTCGGCGCGCGGCGACTCGGCAAGGACTTCTGCGAACCGCTGACAACGAAACCCGATGAAATCCAGCCGGGCTTTTTCGATAGGTGGCGCAAAAAGCATCTGGCGAGGCTCAAACTGTGCGAAAGGGTGCTGGCTTGCCGACCGCACGGCTTCACGATCTGCGGCACACTCGCGACACGGCTGGTGCCAGCGGGCGCGGATATGGAATCGGTCCCCGTGCTGATGGGTCACAGCACGATCAAGACGACCGAAAAGTACTTCCATAGCGACCGTAACCAGCGCAAGAGCGCAGTCGCGCGCATGAAAGCGACGGCACAATAGGCCCGTCAGAATGTGCAGCAGGATAACCGCATCGCGGCCTGACGCAGCCGGATCATGAAGCCCCTGGCCGTCCGCAAGGGGATTGCTTTCATGTGAACGGCTTGAACATGGCACGGCTGGCCCGTTCCGCTTCGCGTGCCGCCTCGGCTGCGCGTTGCGCCTTCAGGCGCTTCTCTTCGGCCTGAAGCCATGCAAGAAACTCGCGCGCGGCCGTGAGCGAAATCAGCACCTCACGCTTGCCGAAGCGCGTTTCGTCGGGGCCGCGCCCGTTCTTCTTCAGCCGCTGGTAAAGCTGTCGGCTCATACGGCGATTCGCGCAGAACGCCGTTGTCGTCATGTACGTTTCGCGCGCATCTGTTTGTGGCCTCCTCCTGGGATTCATATCGGGACTGGCACGCACACGCAGCCCTGCTCAAAGCATGGAAAACACTGATGCGGCGCGATGAGTTCTGTCTGAACTTCGCGTCGCCGTTTTATGGCATGTCGCTATGGGAAGTGATGGACCGGGGCGAACTGGCGTTGCCCGAAGGTGCGCCGTCCTACATCGGTGCGCGTTCGGCTTACGCGCGCTGCTCATGGATGGGGTTACGTGCGACGGGATCGATCCGACCAAGGAAAAAGCCGCCGCGATAATGGGCATGGACGCGGCACTCTCCTCGCTCAAGCGCGAATGCGTGGAGAAGGGACCGGACTACAAAGAAGTGCAGCATCAGCGCGCGACCGAAATCCGGCTGATGAAGGAACTGGGGTTGACGCTTCCGGACTGTCCAGAAGCGTCGCGGTGGCCGAAGCCGGCAAAGTTGACGAATCACCACGGTCGAACTGATACCCGCTCCGGCCGCGCCACACGACGACGCCGAACCAGATCATCAATATAGCGAGCAAGGCGACCACGTAAAAGGGATTCATATCGTGTCGTGTCCTGCCCTGTTCAACGGCAATCGCAGGCAGTGCGCAGTGAAGCGAACAATCTGCGCAATGGGGAAAACAGACGCAACGGATTCAGGCGGAAATGGCTGTCGCGCGTAATGCCTGCGCGGCTGTGCAGATGCGTCACTTCAATCAGGGAAAAGGGGCTCATGGCAATCTCCGTAAGGACCTCAAAAATGTTCAATGAGAGGATATGTCAGGGATGTTCCGTCCAGGATCGGACTGATCAGAAACAACCGTGTCCCCCAATTCATGGACCTGCGGCAAGACAACGCATCAAGGCTTCGCGCTGAAAATCAGCACGAAGCCGCTGCCACCCGCTGAAGCAAACCTGCCTCAACCCGCCACACGCAAAACCACCAAGGTCTTTTTCGCATGCGAGTTAGCCGCGCCCATCCCTGAAGATGTTGCACAAAAAATGCGTGGGGCAGACTGCGAATCGCAGTGCGCGATTGAGCGAGTGCTGCAGGAAGGCTGGACCGAAGGGCCGCGCCGGAGGGGCGTCCCGCCCTGAATAAAGCATGTGCGGGGCTTGGGAAGATACCAGGTCGCGCTATAATGGCCCGCCAATGCCCACAGATTGCCCCAAACACGTTTTAAGGCCGTATTTCCGGCATCGAGAAACGCCGCAAAGGCGACCCTGACGTGGGTTTTGACATCGCCTGCAATGAACCCTTGGAACTACCCCGCAACTATATGCAGCGAGTCTGCCTGCGCTGCGCGCCACTGGTTCGACCGGAACGGCCGCGACGGACGATGACCTGCCAGCCAGGAGACCTGCCGGCGAGACTGTTCGTGCCAGCCAGCATCGGGCGGGGTGTGCCGATGCCGCAGCAATCCGCCTCGCGGCTTGCTCGGGCCGTCGCGCGACGCTAAACCCGGTGTCCTTCTTGACTCAAGCATCGCCCTCCACTGTTTTGCCCGACGCGGCTGCGACACCGCGGCTCTCGGCGTGTCCGGGGCTGCTGCGCATCGTCGCCGCGCGCGACGGCGGGATCTGCCGGATCAAACTGCCGGGCGGCGAACTGAGCGCGGACCAGGCGCGCGTCGTCGCCGATGCGAGCGCACGGCACGCGGCCGGGGTGGTCGAGCTGACCAATCGTGCGAACCTGCAAGTGCGCGGCGTGCGCAGCGGGCATGAAGCGGCGCTGATCGCGGAGCTGGTCGATGCGGCGCTTGGGCCGACGCCTCTGCGAACCACCGACGCTGCGGACCCTTCGAGCACCGCAGCGGCGAGCGCAGCGGACGACGTGCGCAACGTGATGATCAGCCCCGCAGCCGGACGCGACCCGTTCGCGCTGACCGATACGACATCGCTATGCGCGGAACTGCTGACGCTGCTGCAAAGCGAATCGCGTTTCGCGACGCTGTCGCCGAAATTCGCGCTGCTGCTCGACGGCGGTGAGCGTCTTGCGAGAATCGATCATCCGCACGATGTCTGGTTCGCGGCAACGGAAAGTCACGATGGCGTGCGATTCGTGTTCGGGTTGGCGGGTTGTCCGCCTGCGTTTGCACTCGCGCAAGAAAATGCGAGCGCGGTTGCCAATTCGCCTTCGCTTACCAAGGCGGCGATCGGCGCACAAAACGCGGCCACCCCAACCCACCATCAATCTCGCGTCAACGCCAAAGGCGCACTAGCTGCCGTACTGCCTTCGCAAGTTGCCGCTCTCTCTCGCGCGCTGCTGCATACGTTCCTCGACCTCGCGCCCGCCGACACCACCCGCATGCGTCACCTGCTCGCCACGCACGACGTCGACGCACTGTTGCAGCACGCCCAACGCTACGCCGACTTCCCGCTATCACGCGACGCAACGTTCACTGAATGGCGCCGCAGCACCCCAGCCGATCCCACACTTCGTCTAGGCGCGCACGCTCAACGCGTGTCAGGAACGTGGCACGCAGGCGGCCAACCGCCGCTCGGCCGTCTCGACGCCGCGATGCTGGAAGGCCTTGCCGCGCTCGCACAGCAACATGGCAATGGCACACTGCGCGCCACGCCCTGGCAAAGCGTGCTGCTGCCCGACATCCCGACGCACGCGCTGCCTGCCGCGCTGGCCGGACTGAACGCACTCGGCTTCACCTGCGATCCCGCGCAACCCATCGCGCGGCTAATCGCGTGCGCCGGTTCGAGCGGCTGCACAAAGAGTCTCGCCGACACCAAAGCCGACGCGCTGCAACTCGCCGCGCTGCTGCCCGCCAACGTCGACGTGCATCTGAGCGGCTGCGCACGCTCCTGCGCCGCCGCGCATTGCGCGCCGTACACGCTGCTGGCCGCCGCGCCCGGCCTCTACGACCTTTATCGACGCGACGGCCAGCCCGGTTTCGGCCAGTGCGTCGCGCACCAACTGACGATCGCGCAGGCCGCCGACATGCTCGACCACCTGTCCCGGAGTGACACAGATGCTTGATTACATACGCGACGGTCAGGAGATCTATCGCCAATCGTTCGCGACGATCCGCGCGGAAGCCGATCTCTCGCGCATTCCCGCCGACCTCGAAAAACTCGCGGTGCGCGTGATCCACGCGTGCGGCATGGTCGACGTGGTCGACGCGCTGCAGTTTTCCGCGCACGCGGGCAGCGCGGGCCGCACGGCGCTCGCGCAAGGCGCGCCGATTCTGTGCGATGCCGGCATGGTCGCGCAAGGCATCACGCGCGCACGGCTGCCCGCGCACAACGAAGTGATCTGCACGCTCACGCACCCGGACGTGCCGGCGCTCGCGCGCGAGCTGGGCAACACGCGCTCGGCCGCCGCGCTCGAATTGTGGCGTCCGCAACTGGCGGGCAGCGTCGTCGTGATCGGCAATGCGCCGACCGCGCTGTTTCATCTGCTCGACATGCTCGACGCCGGCG
Organism: Paraburkholderia sp. RL18-085-BIA-A; assembly: GCF_046027075.1. Lineage (NCBI taxonomy): Bacteria > Pseudomonadati > Pseudomonadota > Betaproteobacteria > Burkholderiales > Burkholderiaceae > Paraburkholderia > Paraburkholderia sp. RL18-085-BIA-A. Next base: position 53,867 of record NZ_JARESU010000017.1, read on the forward strand.
CGCCGAAGCCCGCGTTGATCCTCGGCTTTCCGGTGGGCTTTGTCGGCGCGGCAGAATCGAAAGCGATGCTCGCCGCGGACAGCCGCGGCGTGCCCTATGTGGTGGTGCACGGCCGGCGCGGCGGCAGCGCGATGGCCGCCGCCGCCGTCAACGCGCTGGCGACGGAGGTCGAATAAATGAGCGTGCAAGGACGTCTGTTCGGACTCGGCGTCGGCCCCGGCGACCCCGAACTCATCACGCTGAAGGCGCTGCGGCTGTTGAAGGCGGCTCCGGTGGTCGCGTACTTCGTCGCGAAGGGAAAGAAAGGCAACGCGTTCAGCATCATCGAAGCGCATTTGCACGATGACCAGCAGCATCTGCCGCTGGTCTATCCGGTCACGACCGAAGCACTCGAACCGCCGCTCTCGTATGAGGCGATCATCGCCGACTTCTACGACACCGCCGCCGGGATCGTCGCTGGTCATCTCGATGCGGGCCGCGATGTCGCCGTGATCTGCGAAGGCGATCCGTTTTTCTACGGCTCGTACATGTACCTGCACGACCGGCTCGCGCCGCGCTACGAAAGCGAAGTGGTGCCCGGAGTGTGCTCGATGCTCGGCGGCGCGGCGGTGCTCGGCGCGCCGCTCGTGTATCGCAACCAGAGTCTCTCGGTGCTGTCGGGCGTTCTGCCCGAAGATGAATTGCGCCGCCGTCTCGCCGATGCCGATGCCGCCGTCGTGATGAAGCTCGGCCGCAATTTCGACAAGGTGCGGCGCGTGCTCGGCGAACTCGGTCTCGCGCAGCGCGCGCTCTACGTCGAACGCGCGACGATGGGCAATCAGCGCATCGTGCCGCTCGCCGAAGTCGATCCGATGGCGTCGCCGTATTTTTCGCTGCTCGTCGTGCCGGGGGAAAAATGGCAAGGATGACGGCGCCCGCGATCGTGATTCTCGGCGCGGGCGCGTTACAAACCGCGCGGCGCATTCAGGCGCTGTATGTCGAGCGTGACGCCGGTGCGAATTGTCAGGTGCATGCGTTGCAAGGACGAGTCGACGCCGACGTGCCGTACACCGAACTCGGCGCGCACCTGTGCGAGCTGTACGCGCGCGGCACGCCGATCGTCGCGTTGTGCGCGGCCGGCATCGTGATTCGTTGCATCGCGCCGCTGTTGTCGAACAAGGGCATGGAGCCGCCGGTGCTGGCCGTCGCCGAGGACGGCAGCGCGGTCGTGCCATTGCTCGGCGGGCTGGCGGGCGTCAACGTGATGGCGCGCGAGATCGCCGCCGCGTTGGCGGTGCCGCCCGCGATCACGACGAGCGGCGAACTGCGCTTCGGCACCTGCGTGCTCAATCCGCCCGATGGCTACGCGCTTGCCGATATTGGACAAGGCAAACGCTTCGTGTCGGATCTGCTGGCGGGAGAAAGCACGCGCATCGAAGGCGACGCGCCGTGGCTCGACGACGCGCAGTTGCCGCGCTCCGCATCGGCGCGGCTCGCGATTCGCGTGACGCCGCGCGTGTGGAACGGGCGTGAGGACGAGTTGGTGATTCATCCGCGCAGCGTGGTGGCGGCGGTGATCGGTCCGGGTGCGGGTGCGGGTGCGGGTGCGGGTGCGGGTGCGGGTGCGGGTGCGGGTGCGGGTGCGGAGATCGTCGCACGCGTGCGTGACGCGCTGGATGCACACGGTCTCGCGCCGCTTTCTCTTGCGGCATTACTCGCTTCGTCCGATAGCATGGCCGACCCGACGCTGGCCGAAGCCGCCGCAAGCTTCAGCGTGCCGCTGCGCTTCGCGCAGACCCGCCCAGAAGATGGAGAACCGCCCGCCAACCTGCTGCATGCCGCGCTGCGCATCCCATACGAAACACTGCACAACGGCATCGACACAGGCGTCGCGCTGGCCTTGGCGCCGCTCGCAATCGACCCCGCCACGATCGGCCGTGCGCGCGGCCGTCTCACAGTGATCGGCCTGGGGCCTGGCACCGCGGACCTGATGGTGCCCGCCGCGCGCAAGGCGCTCGACGAAGCCACCGACATCCTCGGCTACGAGACCTACGTGAAAATGGCCGGCCCGTTGCGCACCAACCAATGCGTGCACGGCACCGACAATCGCGAGGAAATGCAACGCGCGCGGCACGCGTTCGAACTCGCGAGCGAAGGACGCTCGGTGGTGATGGTGTCATCGGGCGATCCGGGCGTGTTCGCGATGGCCGCCGCCGTGCTCGAAGCACTCGAAGCGTCGCAAAACCCAGCGTGGGCCGCCGTCGAACTGTCGATCGTGCCGGGTGTGTCGGCGGCGCTCGCAACCGCTGCGCAAGCCGGCGCGCCGCTCGGCCACGACTTCTGCATGCTGTCGCTGTCCGACAACCTGAAACCGTGGACCATCATCGAAAAGCGTCTGCGGCATGCGGCCGAAGCCGATCTGGTGATGGCGTTCTACAACCCGATTTCGCGCGCGCGTCCGTGGCAACTCGACAAAGCGCTGGACATCGTGCGGACCTACCGCCCGGACACGACCCCGGTGGTGCTGGGGCGCGACATCGGCCGGCCCGGCGGCACGCTGCGTACGCTCACGCTAGGCGAATTGCGTTCGTCAGACGTGGATATGCGCACGATGGTGATCGTTGGGTCATCGACCACGCGCAAATTCGCGAGCGGTATCGACGGCGCCGAGTGGGTGTACACGCCGCGCTGGTACGAGTGAGCCGGCACGCGCCGGCCCCTCGCCACTAGAAGCGAAACGCGTGCGCTACGCCGCCACCCTCAGGTCTTCGAGCGCCCGCTGCCGCACCCCTAGGTCGTCCCACAACTCCGGATGGCAAGTGAACACCAGAATCTGGTGGCGCGTCGCCGCGTCGATCAGCGCGCGTTTGATCGCGTCGCGCCGCGCGGCATCGGTATGAACCGCCGCGTCGTCGAGCATCAGCAGGGTCGGCCGGCCCGACGCCTTCAACAGGTCCGCATACGCGAGCCGCGTCAGAATGCCGAGCTGTTCGCGCGTGCCGAAACTCAACGCATCGAGCGTATCCGCGCGGCCATGGCGATCCAGCGTCGCGGGGCTCAGATCGTCGCCGAGCGCGAGCGTCGACTGCGGGAAAATCCGCTTCAGATAGTGCCCAAGCCGCTCGGTCAACGGCGCGCGCAGTTGCGCGAGCGCTGCGTCGCGTTCGTCGACCAGTACCTCGTCGAGCAGACTCAACGCGCTCGCCCGCAAGCTTAGTTCGTCCTTGCGGCGCGTGGCCTGCTCGACCCGCGCTTCGAGCGCCGCGAGGCGCTCGCCGAGCCCGGACGCCCCGACCGTCTCCAGCTGGCTGCGCAATTGCGCGATCCTCACCTGCCGCTCGTGCTGCTCGTTGCGCGCGAGTTCCGCCGACGCGCGATAGCGCTTCGCCTCGGCCGCCGGATCATCGAGACGCGCCGCGTCCAGTTCGCGTTCGCGCGCTTCGCGCTGCTTCCTCAACGCGTCGACCTGCACGCGCTGCTCGACGATTTTCGTCTGCCACTGCGTGCGGTTGCGACGATAAGCTTCGTCGTTCAACTGCGCTTCCTTGCGCTGCAACTGCGCGGCGAGCGATTCGGCGGTTGCGATGCCGGTCGATCTTTTTTCCGCCGCTTGCGCCAGCACTTTTCTCGCAGCCTCCAACGCATCGCGCGCAATGTCCGCGTTGCGGCGCGCTTCGTCGAGCGGCGGCGCGGCGGACACATCGGGCAAGCCGGCCAGCCGTTCGTTCGACGCCTGCAAGCGCGCAGCCGCCGAAGCCAGCGCGGTCCGCAGCGCGTCGATGCCTTGCGGCGCGTGCACGTCGAGAATCTTCGCCTGACTTTTCTGCTGGGCGATCAGCGTCTTCCACTTTTCGTGCCGCGCCTGCCCGTCGCCGAGCGACGCGACACCCAGCACCTGCAACGACTGCGCGTGCGCGGCTTCGAGCGACGCGAGTTCGGACAATTGCGCGGACAGGTCGGAGACACCTGGAATCACGCGCAATTCGCCGAGTTCGCCGAGAGCGATCAGCTTTTCGTCATCGACACGCAGCACGCCCTCGCCCGTGATCTGCGCACCGTCGACCGTCAGCACGCCGTTCAGCCGGTACTCGATGCGCGTCATCGCCGCTTCGGTGCGGGCGCGCAGCACGGTCAGCTCGCCATCGAGCGCGGCGAGGCGCTTGAGCTTCGCTTCGTCGATCTCGACGGCCGCGGCGTCGCGCGCGGCTTCGAGGACCGCGTCGTTCGCCTTGCCCGCGGCGGCGATCGCCGCGTCGAGCCGCTCGCTCTCGGTGCGATAGAAACCGATCTGGCTACGCAAGTCGGCGGCAGTCACAGCGGCGTTCGCCAGTTCGAGCGCGCGGTTCGCATCGATGGATGCCTGCTCGAATTGCGCGACGCCGGTCGCCGCTTGCGCATGCTCGGTCTGCGCGGCCGACACGTTGGCCCGCGCCGCATCGAGTTGCTGGCGATCGCGCGCGACGACTGCTTCGAGTTCGGCGGCGCCCTGCTCCTGCTGCAGGGACAGCGCCAACTCGGCCTCGCTCACCTGCAGCGATTGCGCCAGTCCGTGCAGACTGCGTTCGAGCTCCGCGGCGGCATCGGCGCGCTGCTGCGCGAGTACGGCTTTCTGTTCGTGAAGCTCCCACGGACGCTTGCGCTGGGTGTCGTCGAACGCTTCCTGCCGCGACGCGAGCCGCGCGATGTTCTCTTCGAATTGTTGCCGCTGCTGTTGCAGTTCGTCGCGCTCGGCAATCGACGCGGCCAGCGCCGTTTCGGCTTCGGCCAGCGGCCCGGTGGCCTTCTGCGTGCGCGCCGTCAACAGTTGCCGCAACTCGCGCTGCACGGCGGCGATCAATGCATCCTCGCCCGCCGATTCGCTGCCGCCCGACAATTGCGACAGCGCATCGCGCAGATACTGCGCCGCATGCCCCGTCGAATCGCGCAGCGCCTGCGTGCCGCCTTGCTGGACCCACAGGAGCCCGGGCACGCCCGCGTTCTCCGCCTTCAGCGGCCCGCGCGCGGCACGCGAAAAACCGAGCAGCGCGGCGAGCTTGTCCTCGGCTTCGTCCTCGCCGAATACGGCTTGGCCGATCCGCAGTTCGCAGCGCTGACGCGTGACGAATTGCTTCGAGAGCCGGCACTGAACGCCGTCCAGATCGAAGCTCACTTCGACCGACGGCTGCCCGCTCGCCTTGCCCCAAGGCAGCAGATCTTTCAGATGCGAGGCCTTGTAGCGTTCGAGAAACACCGCGCGCACCGCTTCGGCGACCGTGCTCTTGCCCGCTTCGTTCGGGCCGGTGAACAGATTGAGACCGGGCTGCAGATCGTCGATGACGAGCCGTGCGCCGAACTGCTTGAACTCCTGGATCGCAATACTTTGCAGCTTCATGCGGACCTCGCTTCGCGCGGCAATTCACGTTGAAAACGCGCCAGCAGCAACAGGGCTTCGGCCGCGCGCTTGACCTGCTGCGGATCGGATTGCGGGTCTTCCTGCAAGCCGCGCAGCCGCGCCACCACTTTCGCGAGGTAGCCGCTTTGCGCGCCGAGTTCGGCCAGGTCGTCGGCGGTGGGCAGCACTTGCAGGGCGCTCAGATCGACGCGCAGCGCCCGCACACGCGCGCGGGTTTCTTCGACCGCGACGTGCAACGCTTCGGCGTCGGCCAGCGCGGCGGTGCCGCTCACGCTCACGCGCAGCACGTCGTGATTGCGCAACGCCGCGAGCCTTGCCTTGAGCGCGTCCACATCGGTCGGCACCGAAATCGTTTCGTCCCAGCGATGCCATTGATATTGACCGACCCGCACCGCTTCGACCCGCGGCGAGGCGCCCGGCTCATTAAGCGTGACGTCGAGCACGAAGCCTGGATCGTTCGCGCGAAAACGGTCCTGCTCGTGCGTGCCGGCGTACCACGTGCGTTCGTCGACGCGCAGATGACCGTGCCAGTCGCCAAGCGCGAGATAGTCCAGACGTGCGCTGGCCGCACGCGTCGGCGCGATCGGGTTCGACGAATCGATGCCTTCCTGCAGAATCCCGCTGACGCTGCCATGCCCGAGCCCGATGCGGTGATAGCCCGGCGGGGTTTCAGTGGTGTCGAAGAAGCCGGTGGTGTCGTCGTAAGTGATGCGTTGCGTGAGCGGCGCGCACAGCAGCGCTGCGCGGCACGCGTCGAGCAACACCACGCCGGGTTCGAGCACGACCCGCACGTTCGGCGCGATGCAGTTCAGGCGCTGCGCGCGGGTCCATACGCTTTCGACGAGCGCGGCGTCGTGGTTGCCCGGCAGCATGATCCACGGCCCCGAAAAACTCTGCAACGCGCCGAACAGACGCCGGATCACCGTGTCCGAGACGGTCTGTAAATCGAACACGTCACCCGCGACGAGCACCGCGTCGACCTTGCGCGCGGCCGCTTCGTCGGCGATGCGGCGCACGGTGTCGAGGCGCGCTTGCGCGAGATGCGCCGCTTCATCCGGCTCGAACTGGCCGAATTGCGTGCCGATCTGCCAGTCCGCTGTGTGCAGAAACCTGATCACCTTGCCTCCATTGCGTTCATACGTTCCGATCCGTTGCGTTGCCGTCCGCGCACGCCGCGCGCGGCTTCGCAGTCTAACCGCAGATGTTACCGCGCGGACGCGGCAAAGCGTATGCCGCGCGGCCCGATCAGCGGCGCTACACTCGCGGTTGCGCGAACGCGCGCGCCGAGCGCACCGCACATCAATCGAACCGGACCCGCTGCCCCGCCGCCGATGAACAAGACACTCGAACTGAAAAAGGCCAAGCGCACGCCATTGCTGCTATTGCTCGCGGCCGCCTGCGTTTTCGTCGTCACCGCTTTCATGCCGCGTGGCATCTGGGTGGACGGCATCAAGGCGGTCGCCGAGGCCGCGATGGTCGGCGCGCTCGCCGACTGGTTCGCGGTGGCCGCCCTGTTTCGCCGCGTGCCGATCCCGATCGTCTCGTCGCACACCGCCATCATCCCGAAGAACAAGCACAAGATCGCCGACAACCTCGCGGTGTTCGTGCAGGACAAATTTCTCGACGTGCCGTCGCTGGTCGGCCTGATCCAGAAGCACGACCCGGCGCGCAGCATCACCGGCTGGCTGACCCAGCCGGCCAACACCGCGCGCCTCGGCAACTACGTCGTCCGACTCACCGGCGGCATTCTCGAACTGACCGACGACGTGCGCATCCAGGTGTTCATCAAGGACGCGTTGCGCGACGTGCTGGCGAAAGTCGATCTGTCGCAATCGCTGGGGGCCATTCTCGACACGCTCACGCGCGACGGCCGTCATCAGGAGTTGCTCGACGCCGGCATCCACCAGGTGCTGGCGCTGTTGCGCGAACCGCAGGCGCGCGAGTTTATCGCCGAGCGCATCGTCGATTGGGTGAAGAGCGAGTATCCGAAGATGGAGAAGTATCTGCCGTCCGCGTGGCTCGGCGAGAAAGGCGCCGAAGCGATCGCCAAGGCGGTGAACCGTATGCTCGAGCAGATCAGCGAGAACCCTGCGCACCAGTTGCGCCGCAAGTTCGACGAAGCCGCGCAGAAGCTGATCGTCAAACTCAAGACCGATCCGGTTTTTCTGCAACAGGGCGAAGAACTCAAGCGTTATCTGATGGAAGGCGAAGCGTTCGGCGCGTACGTGAAGGACATGTGGGGCGAATTGCGCGCGTGGCTCAAGCGCGATCTGCAAAGCGCCGACTCGGCGCTGCACGCGCGCGTGGTGGCGATGGGCCAATGGGTGGGCCGCGAACTCGCGAACGATCCGGCGCTGCGCCAGTCGCTGAACGATCATCTCGAAGACGCGGCGCGCACCATGGCGCCGGACTTCGCGCAATTCCTCACACGTCATATCAGCGATACCGTGAAGAACTGGGACTCGCGCGAGATGTCGCGGCAGATCGAGTTGAACATTGGCAAGGATCTGCAATACATCCGCATCAACGGCACGATTGTCGGTGGCTTCATCGGCCTGCTGCTGTACGCGAGCTCGCAGCTGTTCGAGCTGTTGCGGCTGCATCTGGGCTAGTCCACTGGTTCTGCGCCCGTCAAAGCGCTTACAATTCAGGCATATGTCTTGCGGAAGCGCTCTGCCTGGGGACAACGCAACGCACGCGACGCGATCGCGTCCGCACGCGGCGTGACAAACAACAGCGAACGACAGCGCTTCTCAATCGGAAAGTGTGTTCATGAAAATATCGTTACCGCCGTCCGGGCGGCCGAACCGCGTTTACCCGCCAGGCACACCCAGTCTGCATGGTCTTGCATCGGTGATCACCGGCGTCGTGGTGGTGTGCGGGCTCTACTTCGCCCGCGAGGTACTGATCCCCATCACGCTCTCGGTGCTGCTGAGCTTCCTGCTCGCGCCGCTCGTGCAGATGCTGCGGCGCTTGCACATGGGACAACTGCCGTCGATCTTCATCGCCGTGCTGTTCGCGCTCGCTTCGCTGCTCGCGCTCGGCGCGCTGATCGGTGCGCAACTGGTGCAACTGGCAGGCGACCTGCCGCAGTATCAGGCGGCGATCGAGCAGAAGATCGAAACGGTTCAGGAAAAGACCGTGGGCCGCGCCGACTCGCTGATGAGCCGCGCCGCCGCGACCTTGCAACGGGTTGCGCCGTCCAAGCCGAATCCGCCGCGCCCGACCGGGCGCGCCGCGCGCAACGCGCCCGCCGTGCCGCAACCGGTCGAGGTTCACGAGCCGTCGCCCACGCCGATGCAGCTCGCGCAGCGCGCGCTGTCGCCGGCCATCGCGCCGATCGAGACCACCTTCATCGTGCTGGTGGTGACGATCTTCATTCTTCTGCAACGCGAGGATCTGCGGGACCGCCTGATCAGCCTGTTCGGCTCGCGCGATCTGCACCGCACCACCACCGCGATCAACGATGCCGCCGTGCGGCTAAGCCGCTACTTCGTCGCGCAGCTGGGCGTGAACCTCAGCGCGGGCGGCATCATCGCGATCGGCCTCGCGATCATCGGCGTGCCGGGCGCGCTGCTGTTCGGCGTGATCGCCGCGCTGCTGCGCTTCGTGCCGTACATCGGCATCTGGATCGCGGCGATCCTCGCGGTGTTCCTCGCCGCCGCGATCCAGCCGCAATGGACGATGGCGGTCTACACGCTGATCCTGTTCATCGTCGTCGACGTGGTGGCCGGGCAGATTGCCGAGCCGTTCCTGTACGGTCATCGCTCGGGTCTGTCGCCGCTCGCGGTGGTGGTCGCGGCAATCTTCTGGAGCTGGCTGTGGGGGCCGATCGGCCTCGTGCTGTCGACGCCGCTCACGTTGTGCGTCGTCACGCTCGGGCGCTACGCCGACCGGCTGAACTTTCTTACCGTGCTGCTCGGCGACCAGCCCGCGCTCACCCCCGCGCAAAACTTCTATCAGCGGCTGCTCGCGGACGATCCGCACGAAGCGATCGTGCAGGCCGAGCGCCTGCTGCGCGAGATGTCGCTGATCGACTACTACGACAACGTCGCGCTGGAAGGCCTCAAGCTTGCCCGCAACGACGCAACGCGCGGCGTGCTGATGCCGGACCAGTTGCAGCGGATCAACGAGTCGCTGGTCGATATCGTCGAGAACCTCGAAATCGCCGACGGCTTGCCGGATCGTCTGTCGCGCGCCGAACCGGCAGAGAGCGCCGGCGCGCTGCTGGCGTCGGCGTCGGCGGATCTGTCGGAGCGCCACGACCACGCCTTTTCGACCCAGCCGCAGGACGCTCACGAAACAGAGCGGACGTCCGTGCTGTGCGTGCCCGGACGCGGCGCTTTCGACGAAGTGACGACCGCGATCGCCGTGCAATTGCTCGGGCGCCAGGGTCTCGCGCCGATGATGGCGACGCACTCCGGCTATCGCAGCGCGCGCGCCGACGAGCCGAGCTTCAAGGACGCGCCGATCATCTGCATCGTCTCGCTCGACGCACCGGAATCGCCGCCGTATCTGCGCAACATGCTGCGGCGCACGCGCGAATGGCGGCCGCGCGCGACGCTGGTGGTGGGTGTCGGCGGCTTGCCGGAAAGCGGCACGGAGTTGGGGGCGACCGGCGCGTCGCACGCGTCGCCGACCTTCCGCGCGATGATCGAGGAATGCCAGGCGGCGGCGAGCGTGCAGCATGTGCGTCAGCCTTCGCATGTGGCCGGGGCGGAGTGACGCGGGTCTTTGCACGCCCGTGATTGAACGGACGAATGAATGAAGCCGCTGGGCGCGTGAGTGCCTCGCGGTTTTTTTTCGTACGCGTTTCGTCGTAGCGCATTTGCCGCGGGCGCGTGTTAGCGAGGCAAGCGTTGTACCCAAAATGAGGACAGCGCCTCGCGCGCCCTCCTGCATACTTCGCTGACGATTCGCACCGCCTTCGCAGAGCCAACCAGCCCCGGCGGGCGATCCACAAGCATCGAAGACCAGGAGACACGCATGAGCCGCCCCTTCAAACCCTATCCCTTTTCGCCGCGCCACTACGCGGGCGAGGTGCCGCCGCTCGTCGACGGCCACGATCCGGTGACGAGACCCGTGGCGATCGTCGGTGGCGGGCCGGTCGGCATGACCGTCGCGCTCGCGCTCGCGCGCCAGGGCGTGCGCTCGGTGCTAATCGAAGCTGACGACAGCGTATGCGCCGGCAGCCGCGCGATCTGCATCTCGCGGCGCAGCCTGGAGATTTTCAAGCGCATCGGCGTGGTCGAGGGCTTCCTGAAAAAAGGCCTGCCGTGGACCGGGGGCCGCAGCTTCTACCGCGATGCCGAAGTGTTCCGCTTCGCGATGCACCAGGACGACGAGCAGTCGCTGCCGCCGATGATCAACATCGCGCAATACCAGATCGAGCAGTTGCTGCTCGATGAGATCGAACGTCGCGCCGATCTGGTCGAGGTACGCTGGCAAACCCGCGTGACCGGCATCGAACAGTTGCCCGAAGGCGGCGCCACGCTCGCGCTGCGCACGGTGAGCACAGGGGGCGCCGACGCCACCAACGACACCGCATGGCAAATGCGGGCCGCCTGGGTCGTCGCGTGCGATGGCGGGCGCAGCGTGGTTCGCGACGCGCTCGGCCTCAAGCTCACCGGCACTACCTACGAGGGCCGCTACGTGATCGTCGATATCGAACTGGACAGCGCGCGCGCCACCGAACGCCTCGCCTATTTCGATCCGCCGTCCAATCCCGGCTCGACGGTGCTCGTGCACAAGCAGCCGGACAACGTGTGGCGCATCGACTATCAGCTGCGCGACGACGAAGACCCGGAAGCGGCCGTCAAGCCCGAGAACGTGATGCCGCGTGTGCAAAGCGTGCTCGACTCGATGGGCGAAACGGGCGCGTGGTCGCCGATCTGGATCACCGTCTACAAGGCCAATGCGTTGACGCTCGACCGCTACCGGCACGGCTCGGTGCTGTTCGCGGGCGACGCCGCGCATCTCGTGCCGATCTTCGGCGTGCGCGGCGCCAACTCCGGTATCGACGACGCGGACAATCTGGGCTGGAAACTCGGCTGCGTGGTCAACGGCATCGCGACGCCGCGCCTGCTCGACAGCTATAGCGACGAGCGGGTGTTCGCGGCGCGCGAGAACCTGAGCTATGGAATGAAGAGCACCGAGTTCATGGCGCCGCCGTCGTTCGCGTTCGACCTGATGCGCACGGCCGTGCTCGGTCTCGCGGAGCAACACGCGGCCGTGCGGCCGCTGATCAATCCAAGGCAAACGCATGCGATCGCGTATGTTCGGTCGCCGCTGAACGAGGCGGCAGGCGATGCCGCGAGCGACACAGAGGGCAACGCCGACGCCTTCAGCAAAGGCCCCGCCCCCGGTGCGGTGCTGCCGGAATGCCGGCTACTCCAACCCGGAAACGACGGCGCGAGTGCCGCTATTCATCTTACCGATCTGCTCGGACCTTGCTTCACCGCGCTGCGCTTCGGCGCGGATGCAGAGCACGACGACGCGTGGCAGCAACTGCAACGCACGCTCGCCGAACAACGCATTCCGTTCAAAGCAGTCACGCTGGTCAAGAGCGACACGCCATGCACGGTACCTGCATATGCGATCGACTCAACCGGCCATCTGCACGACATACTCGACGCGACGCCCGGCACCGTCTATCTGATCCGCCCCGACGGCCATGTGCTCGCGCGCTGGCGCAAGGGCAGTGCGGCGGCGGCGCAGCGCGCATTGACCGCAACGTTGACGATCTAACGCAGAAGGACTCCATCATGACCGATAGCGATCTCGACCTCGTCTACACGACGCTGTGCAAAACCCTCACGGCCGAAGGCGAAGCGCAGGCGCCGCTCTATCTGGCGCGCCTCGCGCTGCTGTGCCTGACCGAACTCGACGACCCGCAGCGCGCGTTGTCGCTGATCGACGCGGCGAAGCTGCCGGCCGTGTCGGCAGTGGCTGCTTAAGAAGTAGAAAGCGAAGCAAAAAGCCGCCGCGCGATCAACGCGCGACGGCCTTTCGTTCATGTGTGAAGCGTCACTGCCCCGGATACAGACCCAACGTGCTCGCATGCAGCCGCGCGAGACCGAGCAACCCGTCCGTGTACGGCGTCGGCACGTGGGTCAATTGCCCCAGCTCCCGCACCGCACCCACCAATGCGTCGAGTTCGACCGCCTTGCCCGCCTGCACGTCCTGCAACATCGAGGTTTTCATCGCGCCCAGCTTGAGCGTGACCGCGTGACGATCCGCCGGCGCCTGGTCGATCGGAATGCCGAAACGCGCGCCGATTTCCTTGGCCTCCAGCATGATGCTCGTGACGAAGCCGCGCACCAGTTCGTCGCCGAGAATCCGGTCGGTCGTCGCGCCGGTGATCGCGCTGACCGGATTCATGGTCATGTTGCCCCACAGCTTGTACCAGACGTCGCGCTGAATCTGTGCGGACATCGTCGCGTTGAAGCCCGCGGCGACAAGCGTGGCGGCGAGCGCTTCGACGCGCTCGCTCGCGCGCCCCGACGCTTCGCCGATGATCAGCCCATTGCCCTGATGATGCCGGATCACACCCGGCGCTTCGACGAGGCAGCTCGCATGCACCACGCAACCCACCGTCCGCTCGCTCGGGATCGCCGCGGCGATTGCGCCGTCGGGGTCGATCGACTTCAGACGCTGGCCCGCGAAGTCGCGGCCGAGGCCGTCGCAGAACCACCACGGCACGCCGTTCATCGCCGTCAGCACGATGGTTTGCGGGCCCAATAGCGGCACGATCTGGGCGGCTACCGACGCCATCGCCGGGCCCTTGACGGCGACCACGACGAGATCCTGAGCGCCGAGGTCCGCCGGTTGGTCGCTTGCTTCGACCTTCACGGCATGCGTGAGTCCGCCTTCGATCAGACGCAAGCCCTGCTCGCGCAACGCGCTGAGCGTCGCGCCGCGCGCCACCACGCCGACTTCGTGGCCCGCCTGCGCGAGCTTCACACCCATCCAGCCACCGATCGCGCCTGCGCCGTAGATAACAACTTTCATCGCTTCGATCCTTGCGTTAATTCGTGTGTCAATCCTTGTAACTCGCGTCGATCCGATCCACCCGCCGCACCAGCGCGTCGAACACATCCTGCCCCGCGCCGTGCCGCGGATCGAACTGCAACGCGTCGCGCGAGCAGCGCATCGCCACCTCTTCCGGCACCGGCCGCGCGCGGCCCATCGCAAACGTCGCCATCTGGATTTCGCACGCGCGATTGAGCGTCCACAGAATCGCGAAAGTTTGCGGCAACGTGCGGCCCCACGCAAGCAGGCCGTGGTTGCGCAAGATCACCGCCTGCTTGTCGCCGATATGTTCGACGAGGCGCGGACCTTCTTCCGCATGCACGGTGATGCCCTCGAAGTCGTGATACGCGATGCGCTCGTGCAACTGCGCGCTATAGAAGTTGGTCTGCTGCAGACCGTCTTCCAGACACGCCACCGCGACGCCCGCCGTGGTGTGCGTGTGCATCACGCAGTGCGCGTCGGGCAAACCTTCGTGAATCGCCGCATGTACCACAAACCCGGCCGGGTTCACCGGATACGGCGAGCTGTCGAGCACGCGCCCATGCGCATCGATCTTCACCAGATTGCTCGCCGTCACCTCGCTATAGTGCAGGCCGAACGGATTGATCAGGAACTGCCGCTGCCCGCCGCTTACGCTCGCGGGCACCCGCAACGTGATGTGGTTGTAGATCATCTCGGTCCAGCCGAGCATGTCGAAGATGCGATAGCACGCGGCCAGTTGCACGCGCGCCTGCCATTCGTCCGGATGCATGACGGGGATCTTCGGCGCGCTCGCCGGTTGCGTTTCAACGGTCGTCATCAGGGTCTCCATGGTTATCGTTGTGCCGGTGCGGGCAGTCGCCGTTATGCGCCCGACACCACCGCCGCGATCGACGACGCCACATAACCGGCGTTGCGTTCGTTCAGCCCCGCCACGCACATGCGGCCCGAACGCAATACGTACACCGCGTATTCGCTGCGCAGACGCTCCACCTGGCTCTCGGTCAGGCCCGTATAGGTGAACATGCCGCGCTGCGCAACGTAACGCGCGCGCATCACTTCATCGACACGGCCCGCGAGTCCCGCGTGGATCGTGCCGCGCATCGCCAGAATCCGCTCGCGCATGCCGGCGAGTTCGGCTTCCCATGACGCGCGCAACGACGCATCGGCGAGCACATTGGCCACGAGGCGCGCGCCGTGCGTGGGCGGATTGCTATAGTTGGCGCGTACCGTCGACATCAATTGCCCAAGCACGCGGCCCGCCTCTTCCGCGCTTTTGCACACGACGCTCAACGCGCCGCAACGCTCGCCGTACAGCGAGAAATTCTTCGAGAACGAGTTCGCCGCGATCAACGGCACACCCGCGTCGGCGAGCAAACGCACGCACGCGGCGTCTTCTTCGAGGCCCGCGCCGAAACCCTGGTAGGCCATGTCGACGAACGCTATCAGCTTGCGGCGCTGCAATACCGGCACCAGTTCCGCCCATTGCGCCGGGCTCAGATCGACGCCGGTCGGATTGTGGCAGCACGCGTGCAGCAGCACGACGCTGCGTTCGGGCAAGCGGTCGATCGTCTCGATCATGTCGGCGAAGCGCAAGCCGCCTGTCTGCTCGTCGTAGTACGGATAGGTGTTGACGGTCAGCCCCGCGCCTTCGAACACCACGCGATGGTTTTCCCAGCTCGGGTCGCTGATCCAGATTTGCGAACCAGGAAAATAGCGCTTCAGAAAGTCGGCGCCGACCTTCAGCGCGCCCGAGCCGCCGATGGTCTGCAGCGTCGCGACCCGCCCCGCGGCGCGCGCCTCGCTCTGCGCGCCGAACACCAGCGCCTGCGCCATCTCGCGATACAGCGGCAGGCCCGCCATCGGCAGATAGGAACGCGGGCCGATCGAGTCGAGCAGCGCGGTTTCGGCGCGACGTACGGCGTCCATCACCGGCAGCTTGCCGGCGTCGTCGAAATAGATGCCGATGCTCAGATTGACCTTGTTCGGCCGGGGGTCCAGTTGGAAATCTTCGTTCAGGCTCAGAATCGGGTCGCCTGGGTAGGCGGGAATATGGTCGAACATGATAGGTCCTCGAATGCGGCGCCGAAGGTGCGTCGCTGTGGCCTGGCCGCAAGCCGGCGTTAAACCTTGAAAGCCGGGCCGCGGACGACAGGAGAATTCGGAAGTCTAAGCGGGAATCCGCATGTGCGTCGATCGAGCGAGTGTCGGTCATGCGGCCGCCGCGCACAATCAATCGATTTTTCACGATTCGTAAGTTTTTCTTTAGAATCGCCTGATGCCACTCGCCCGCACCACCATCCGCCAGTTCGAAGCGTTCCTCGCCATCGTCGATCTGCATAGCATCGGCGCGGCGGCCGAACGGCTCGGGCTGACCCCGTCGGCGGTCAGCCAGTTGCTGGCCGAGCTGGAAACGGAACTCGGCTTCCGCCTGTTCGACCGGACCACGCGGCGCGTCAATCTGTCGAGCGCGGGGCAGGATTTTCTGTCGTCGGCCGAATCGGTGCTGCGCCACGTGCGCGCCGCCGCGCAATCCGCCGACGACATCCGCAACCGCGCCGCCGGCATCGTGCGGGTGGGCGCGCCGCTGGTGCTGGCGGCCACCGCGCTGCCCGCGGCGATTGCCGAATATGCGCGCGACAAGCCGAAGGTGGTCGTGCGCATTTGCGACACCGTGGTCGAGCAACTGGTGGAGCGCGTCGAAAGCGGCGACGTGGATCTCGCGGTCGGGCCGGACCGGCAATGCGGCACGCGCGTGCGCTGCGATCCGGCGTTTGCGAGCCCGTGGGTGATGTGGTGCGCAGCCACGCATCCGCTGGGCGCGCGGCGCCGCGTGCAATGGCAGCATTTGCGCGACGTGCCGATCATCGCCACCGGCCGCGACCACGAGCGCGCGGTCGGGCAAATGCTCGCCAATCTGCCGGTGGAGGCGCGCATCATTCCGGTGAACGTGGTGGACAACGTCACCACCGCATTCGGGCTCGCGTCGCAAGGGCTGGCCGTGACGCTCGCGCCGGCCTACGTCGCGCCACTGGCGCGCACGTTCGGGCTGGTGATGAAGCGCATCGTCGATCCGGAAACGATCCGCAAGGTCTGTGTGTACCGCTCCACCGAACGCGCGCTGTCGCCGCCCGCGGATGGTTTCGCGGACTTCCTGATGCCGTGGCTGAAACGCTGGGATCGCGAGACCCAGGCCGAGACGCGGGCAAAACACGCATAGCGCGTGCGAGACACAGCGCGGGAAAAGCGCAGCGTCAGCGCAACAAGACGAATGGCTCCAGGCTGACTGAATCAGCCCCGCTCGGGCTGCAAGCAAAGCGCGAACAACTGCCGCTGGCTGGAGATGCCGAGCCGCGCATAAGCGCGCTTCTGATACGTGACCACGCTAGCGGGCTTGACGCCCATCTGCACGGCGATCTCAATAGCGCTCGCGCCTTCGAGCGTGCCGCGCAGCACATCGAGCTCACGCGGCGTGAGCGCCGGGCACGTGCGCCGAACGCGCGCCAGCATCGCGGCGGCCGGATCTTGCTGATGTTGCCCGTTAAGCATGTAGTGGCTTTTCGCCGCATGCGCGAACAGATGGGCGAGACTTTCGACATGCTCCAGCTCGCCCGGCGCAAACACGCCGTACGCACTGTCGCGATACAGATTGATCGACAACCACACGCTGTCCATCGGTTGAACCAGCAGCGACAGTCGGTCGGACACATTGGGCTGCGCGTAGCAGGCCGTGCGATAGGCTTCGTTTGCGATCTCTTCGCTGCGCTGCTGATGCAGCATCAGCGCATCGCGAGCCTGCGTGCGCGGCGCGCGGCCGATGATCGCGCGGTTGCCGTCGAGTGCATAAAAGTGCGTCGCGTAACGGTCGGCGACATCACGCAGAAAGCGGCCGCCGCGATGGTCAGCGGCCGACACGGTGCGCGGCCGCGCGTCGAATTCGTACGCGAAGATGGCGCACTGCGAGACGGGCAGCGCGGCGCCGACGGTTTTCAGAATGCTCGCGGCGAGCGCGTCGGCGTCGGGATGCGAGATCGACATGACGAGGTCGGTCGCGCACGCGGTGCTGATCTGCCCGCTTCGTTGCGGTGGAGCGATGCGCCAGGAACGCATGATGGGATTCGCGTTGCGTGGATTCGGTTGCGGCAAGCGTAGCACAGCACGACCGGCAAGCTCCTTTTCACGCGGCGCCTCTGCTTGCGCGTCTACTTGCGCGTGAACGAGCCGCGCTGCAACGTAACCATCCTCGGCAATTCGATCGTGAACGCGGTCCCCGCCGGCTCACTGGACTCGACGCTCACGTTGCCGCCATGCATCCGCGCGATCTCCTGCACGATATGCAAGCCGAGCCCCAGGCCTTCGCGCGAGCGCGCCCCGCCGTTGTTCGGGCCGAAAGCCTTGAACAGATGCGGAAACACCTCGGCCGGAATCGTGCCGTGATTGGAGACCTTCAGGCGCACGGATTCGACCGCATCGCCATCCACCTCGACGCCGATATCGCCACCTGGCGCGCCATGATGCAGCGCGTTGCTGATCAGATTCGACACGGCCTGCCAGACCAGATCCGTGTCCCACGCACCCGCCGTGTTGCCACGGCTGTCGAACACGATGCGCCGGCCGCTCTTCTGCGACGCGAACTCGTCGATCACGGAGCGGCACAGCGTCGCAAGCTCGATCGAGCGCGGCTGCAACGGCAGACGGCCGCCCTGCAAACGCGCCAGGTTGAGCAACTGATCGACCATGCGCGCCATGCGCAGCGAACTGTTCTTCACGCGCGCGGCCACCGTGGCCGACTGTTCGTCGGCGGCCGTGCGCATCAGATATTCCGCCGAAGCCAGCACCGCGCCGAGCGGCGTGCGCAGATCGTGACTCAGCACCGCCATCAGCATCTCGTTGGCTTCCAGCATCTGGCGCGTGGTCACGAGTTGCGCGGCGAGCTGGCGTTTCTGCTGTTCGAGCTGCACGAACACATCGACCTTCGATTGCAGAATGCGCGGATCGAACGGCTTGTACAGGAAGTCGACCGCGCCGGCTTCATAGCCGCGAAAGGTGCGCGACGCATCCTGCGCGGTCGCGGTCAGGAAGATGATCGGCACGTGCGAGGTGCGCGGGCTGCCGCGCATCAGCGCGGCGAGTTCGAAGCCGTTCATGCCCGGCATGTTGACGTCGAGAATCGCCAGCGCGACTTCGTGCTTGAGCAGCAGGTCGAGCGCGGCGGTGCCGGAATCGGCCACCAGCACGGCGACATCCGGGCGCGTCAGCAGCGCTTCGAGCGCCGTGATGTTGTGGACGATGTCGTCGACGATCAGGATGTTCACAGGTGGATTCGTCATGGCATCGGGTCAGAGAGAGGCCGGCAATGCGGCGAGCCGCCGGGCCATGGTTTCGGGATTGTAAATGGAGTCGGCCGCGCCGCGTTCGATCGCGGCGCGCGGCATTTCCGGCGAACCGGCGGTGTCCGGCGCTTGCACCCACGCGGTGCCGCCGAACGCGCGCACCTGCGCGAGTCCTTGCGCGCCGTCGTCGTTGGCGCCGGACAGCAGGATTGCCAGCAGGCGCTCGCCGTACACGACGGCCGCCGACTCGAACAGCACGTCGATCGAGGGCCGCGAGAAACGCACGGCGGCGTCGGTCGACAACGCGACGGTGCGGTCCACTTCCACCAGCATGTGATAGCCGGGCGGCGCGACGTGCACGCGGCCCGGCATGATCCGCTCGCCCGCATCGGGCTCGATCACCGGCAACGCGCAGCGATGCGTGAACGCATGCACCAGGTAGCTCGGCGAATCGGGCGGCAAATGCGTGACGATCATCACGGCCGACGCAAAGCGCTCGGGCAACGCGCCGAGCAGTAGGTTCAGCACTTCGATGCCGCCCGCCGAGCCGCCGATCACGACGAGATCGTAGCCGCGCGCCGCTGCGGCGTCCGGCTGGGAACTGGCGGGTGACGTGACCGTTGAGCGTGCCATGACGAGCGTGCGTGTCAGCGCTTCTGATAAATGCGTTCACTCGGGCGGAACTCGGTGAACGCTTCGGCATGACGGGAAAAGCGCAGGCTTTCCTTGCTGCCCAGACCGAGAAAACCGCGCCGCACCAGCGCGTTTTCGAACAGACCCAGCGCGCGATCCTGCAAGCCGCGGTCGAAATAGATCAGCACGTTGCGGCACGACACCAGATGCGCTTCGAGAAACACTTCGTCGGTGGACAGGCTGTGATCGGCGAACACGACGCGCTCCTTGAGCGAACCCGAAAACCGCGCGCCGCCATACGCAGCATGATAGTAGTCCGACAGCGAACGCTTGCCGCCGGCCGCCAGATAGTTCTGCGTGAAACCCTGGATGCGGTCGAGCGCATAGATGCCGGACTCGGCGCGCGCGAGCGCATCCGGGCTGATGTCGGTCGCGTAGAAGAGCGTACGCTCGGTCAGGTCTTCTTCGTCGAACAGGATTTTCAGCGACCACAGTTCCTCGCCCGTGCTGCAACCGGCCACCCACACCTTGATCGACGGATAGGTGCGCAGCCGCGGCAGCACGTGCTCCCGCAGCGCGAGGAAATACGCGGGATCGCGAAACATGTCGCTGACCTGCACCGTCAGGTACTGGAACAGCCGCGAGAACGCGTCGCCGTTGCGCATGATGCGGTCCTGCAATTGCGACAGCGTGGTGAGCCTGAATTCGTCGAGCGCCTGCGACAGACGCCGCCGCAGCGACGACATCGCATAGTGCCGGAAGTCGTGCTGATACTTGAGGTAGATTGCCTCCAGCAGCAGCTTCAACTCGATGTCGAAGTCGCTCATGCGGTGCGGCGCTTCATGTGACGCTTCGATTTCGGACTGGCTCATCGTGATCCCGCTCGTTGCTGGCGTTTCCACTGTGGTTTCCACTACCGTTGCCGCAACCAGACGCGACACAGCGCGACCAGCTTGTCGACGTCGATCGGCTTGGACACGTAGTCGTCGGCGCCGGCTTCGAGGCAGCGGGTGCGATCGTTCGCCATCGCCTTCGCGGTCAGCGCGATGATCGGCAGATGCGCGAAACGCGGATTGCGGCGGATCTCGCCCATCGCGGTCAACCCGTCCATCTCGGGCATCATGACATCCATCAGGATCAGATGCACTTCGGAGCCGTTTTCCAGCGCCTGGAGCGCCTCGCGCCCGTTGCGCGCGATCTGCAACTGTGCGCCGAGCGGCTCCAGCACATGCGAGAGCGCGAAGATATTGCGCACGTCGTCCTCGGCGAGCAGGATCGTGCGGCCTTCGAATGCGTTGTCGCGCTGGCGCACCGTGCGCAGCATGCGCTGCTGTTCCGGCGCGAGCGACGACTCCACGCTGTGCAGGAACAGCGTGACTTCATCGAGCAGACGCTCGGGCGACTTCGCGCCCTTGATGATGATCGACTTCGAATAGCGGCGCAGGCGGTGCTCTTCGTCGTCGGACAGCATGCGCCCCGTGTAGACGATCACCGGCAGCGCGGCACGCGCGGTGTCCGCGGCCAGCCGTTCGAGCAGATCGTAGCCGGTGCCGTCCGGCAGCGCGAGATCGGTCACGACGCAGTCGAACGTGAACCGGCCCAGATGCTCCAGCGCCTGCGCGAGCGTGGCAACCGCGACGATCTCGGTGTTCTCGCTTTGTAGCAGCGCGCGGATGCTCTCGCGCATCGGCGCGTCGTCCTCGATCACCAGCACGCGCTTGAGGCGCTGTTGCAGACGCGCTTCGAGACGGCGGATCGCCGCTTCCATCGTGCTGCGCGCGGTCGGCTTGAGCGTGTAGCCGATCGCGCCGAGGTGCAGCGCCTTGTCGGCGTGGTCGGTGGCCGAGACGATATGAATCGGAATGTGGCGCGTGAGCGGATCGTTCTTCAGCCACTCCAGCACGGTCAGACCGGAGCGGTCCGGCAACCCGACATCGAGCAGCACGGCGGCCGGGCGCATGTCGCGCACGAGTGCCAGGCCGCTGGCCGCGTCGCTGGCGTGCACGAAATCGAAGTCGAGTTCATGCGTCAGATCGCGCAGGATTTCGGCGAACGCGAAGTCGTCTTCAACGCCCACGATCAGACGGCCGGCACGCGTGCGGTTGTCGCGATCGTCGGCGATGGAACCGCCGGCGCTCTCGGACGGGTTGCCGGCCGAGAGCCCGTTGGCCGGCGAGATCACCGCGGCGCGGGCATTGCCCGACGATGCGCGGATCAGCGGAGGCTCGTTCGCGGTGTCGACGGTGGCCGGCGCGCTGGCTTGCGCCTGGGCGTGCGCTTGAGCGTGAGCATGAGTCTGCGCGAATACCGACAGCGGCGTGGACGATACGTCTGCGCTGGCCGCCAGCGCAGCCTCGGCATCGAGCGGCAGCCACAGCGTGAACACACTGCCCTTGCCGACCTCGCTCACGACAGTGATGCGCCCGCCGAGCAAACGCGAAAACTCGCGCGAAATCGACAGACCCAGGCCGCTGCCGCCGTACTGACGGCTGGTGGAACCGTCCGCCTGCTGGAACGCTTCGAAGATCATGTCGAGCTTGTCCGCCGCGATGCCGATGCCGGAATCGCGCACATCGATGCGCAGCATGCCACCTTCAGCCGACGCCACCGATAACGTTACCTCGCCGTGCCCGGTGAACTTCACCGCGTTCGACAGCAGGTTGCGCAGAATCTGCGTGACGCGCTGGCCGTCGGTGACGAGCGTCTCCGGCGTGCCCGGCTGGCGTTCGAATGCGAGCCGCAAGTGCTTCGACGCAGCCAGCGGCCTGAACATTTCGTCCAGCGATTGAAGCGTCGCATCGATCGACACCGTTTCGAGTTCGACGGTGAGCTGCCCGGCTTCGACTTTCGACAGATCGAGAATGTCGTTGATCAGCACCAGCAGATCGCTGTTGGACGCATGAATCGTTTCGGCGTAGCGGACCTGCTCTTCGGTCAGATTGCCGGTGCGGTTCTGCTGCAGCAGCTTCGCGAGAATCAGCGAGCTGTTCAGCGGCGTGCGCAGTTCGTGCGACATGTTGGCGAGAAACTCGGACTTGTAGCGGCTCGACTGTTCGAGGCGCTCCGCGTTGGCCGCGAGTTCATCCTGCGCGCGCAGCAGGTCCGACTTCTGCCGTTCGAGACGCTGCGCGTATTCCTCGAGCTGCACGTTGGTCTGTTCGAGTTCGGCCTGCTGCGCTTCGAGGCGCGTTTGCGATTCCATCAACGCACGGCCACGCTCTTCGAGTCCTTCGTTCGAAACGCGCAGTTCCTCCTGCTGAACCTGAAGCTCCTCGTTCAACTGCTGCGTTTCGACAAGCGCGTCCTGCAGCCGCTCGCGATACAACGCCGCCTCGATGAAATCGCCCATGCTGTTGCTGACCAGTTCCATGAACTCCTGGTCACGCGGCGTCAACTCGCGGATAAAGCCCAGTTCGACGACGCCGTTCACCTGCCCGTCGTTTTCGATCGGCATGATCAGCAGGTTCTTCGGCGCGCCGCGCCCGGTCGCGGACACCACTTGCACGTAGCTGTCCGGCACGTCGCGCAAAACGAGCGTGCGACGCGCGAGCGCGGCCTGGCCGACCAACGTTTCGCCTGCTTCGAGCTCGCGCGCGGCGGCCTGCTCGCTTTCGCGGCTGAAGCCATAGGCGGCGATGCGGCGCAGCGTGCCATGCTGCTTATCGCGCACGTAGAGCGCGGCGACCGCGGCATCCAGATACTCCGCGAGAAAGTCGAGGATCGCCCGACCCACCAGCGGCGGGCTCGCCAGGCCGACCACTCTTTCAGCGAGCAGACGCTGCCCGGAGCGCAACCACACCAGCCCCTGCAACGCTTCGGTCTGTTCGGCTTGCTGACGCAACGCGCCGTCGTACGTGGCGGACAGGCTCATCAGTTCACGGCGGCCCCTCCACGCAAGCAGCGCGCTCACGACCAGGCTGAACAGCAGGAATACACTAACCAGCGTGGTCGTGACGCGGCGCGTCGCGTCGGCGCGCTCCTGGTGCAGGCGCAATTCGACATCGAGAAAATCGCTGAACTCGCGGCGCGTTTCGTCGAATTCGATCTTGCCGCGCCCGCTCGCCACTGCGGATTCGAAGTCCTGATTGCGGCGGCGTGCGTCGATCATGTCTTCGGCAAAATGGCTCCAGCGCTGCTGGATCGCCTGGATCTGCTTGAGCCTTTCGACTTGCGGCGGATTGTCGGAGACCAGCGCCTGCAACGCTTCGATTTGCGTCTTGAACTTCGGGCCGCCGGTTTCATACGGCGTCAGAAACGTTTCGTCGCCGGTGATCAGGAAGCCGCGCATCGACGATTCGCGGTCGACCGCGAGGCGCAGCATTTCATTGGCAGAGCCGATCACGCGCTCGGAATGCTCGGCCCAGTTCATCGTGGAGACCAGATACGCGATCAGGCCGACGAACACCGCCATCGTGACGAGGCCGACACCCAAAGGCAGCGCGATGTTACGGCGGATGATGCTGCGGAAACGTTGCTGGTCGACGGCCTGCGATGCGGTCATTTTTTCTGTCATCGGCATAACGAATCGAGTCGATCCGGAATATTTTTCGGATTATCGCGTGGTGGTTTTTGGTCGCGGCGCCATGCCGGTAATCATACAGGACGGAGGTATTTTTGAGATGTGATCCTGCGCGCTCAGGCTTACTGGACGGGGCTGTTGCCGACGCACGCAACTTTGCGCGGCGCGCGTGGGTCAATCGTCCGATGCATGCGGTTTCCTGCGCGGCTTGCTGTTCCATCGTTCGTGCCATCCACTCTCTTACCCGGTTGCCGATGCCCTCTCCACATCTCGCCGCTGTCTCGCGCGCTGCGCTGCGCGCAGCCTTCGCCGCCTCGCTCGTGTGGCATGCGTCGCCGGCTACGTCAACCGAGCCTTCCGCCGCGCCGTCCGCTGGCATCGCAACGGTTGCCGTGCACGTCGAGCCGCCCACGCAGGCGTCGCCGGTCGTGGCGGTGCCGCCGTCCGAGCAGTACGCGGCGCTATATCGCGACGTGCAACTCGCGCATCTCTACCCCGACAGCAAGACCTTCGCGGACATGGTGCCGTCGTCGCCACCCGCGCAGATCGAGACCGCGTACGACGCCATCAAGCAGCAGCCAACCTTCAGTCTCGCCGACTTCGTGAAACGCAACTTCACGCTGCCTACGCGCACTGCGAAGGTCTACGTGTCCGATCCGAACCAGGATGTAGTCGGCCATATCGACACGCTGTGGGACGTGCTGCGCCGCGAACCGGATGCAACCGCAAGCCCGTGGTCGTCGCTACTGCCGCTGCCGAACGCGTACATCGTGCCGGGCGACCGCTTCGACGAGATCTACTACTGGGACTCGTACTTCATCATGCTCGGACTCGAACAGAGCGGCCAGCATGCGCTGGTCGAAGACGAACTGAAAAACTTCGCGACGCTGATCAACCGGTACGGGCATATTCCGAACGGCAACCGCACGTACTATCTGAGCCGCTCGCAACCGCCGTTCTTCGCGCAGATGGTGCGGCTCGTCGCAGACAAGGACGGCGACGGCGTCTATGCGCAATATCTGCCCGAGCTGCAGCGCGAATACGCGTACTGGATGAACGGCAGCGAAGGCCTGCCGGCGGGCCATGCGAGCCGCCATGTGGTGCGCCTCGCGGACGGCACGCTGTTCAACCGCTATTGGGACGAACGCGCGGCGCCGCGCGACGAGTCGTATCGTGAAGACGTGCTCACCGCGCAGCAGACGCCGCAACGCGACCCCGCGCAGCTATGGCGCAATCTGCGGGCGGGTGGCGAGACCGGCTGGGACTTCAGTTCACGCTGGTTTGCCGACGGCAAGACGCTCGCCAGCGTCGATGTGACTGCGCTCGTGCCGGTCGATCTGAATTGCCTGCTGGTCGATCTGGAGCGCACGCTCGCGAAAGCGTACCGGGTGCGCGGCGACGTCACGCATGCGGAAAACATGGAGCAGCGCGCCGCGACGCGCGCGGACGCGATCCGCCGCGTGCTGTGGGACCCGCAACTGCAGGCGTTCGGTGACTACAATTTCGCGGACCGCATGCTGACGCACAGGCTCACGGCTGCGACCGTGTATCCCTTGTATACGGGCGTAGCCAACCGGCAGCAGGCGAAGACGGTTGCCGCGACCTTGCAGCGCGAGTTGCTGCGGCCGGGCGGACTCGCCACCACGCAGATCAATAGCGGCCAGCAATGGGACGCGCCGAACGGCTGGGCGCCGTTGCAGTATCTGGCGGTGATCGGCTTGCGGCGCTATAGCGAGCCGGCGCTCGCGCAAACCATCGCGACGCGCTGGATCCGAACCAACGTCGCGTACTACCAGCACACCGGCAAGCTGGTCGAGAAATACGATGTCGATGCAACCACGCCGGGCGTGGCCGCGGGCGGCGGCGAGTATCCGCTGCAGGATGGCTTCGGCTGGACCAACGGCGTGTTGCGCGTGCTGCTCGTACTGTATCCGCAGACAGTGCAGGCGTCGCGGCCGAGCGATATTCCGGAGGGTCCGGCGGGCGTGTCGGCCGCAGCCGCGTCCGCTGCCGCGGCGCCCAAGAATACGCATCGACTGCATGGAACGCGGGTGAATCAGTAGGCTTTTTCCGCCACAGCGTTTCGGTGCGCCACAAGAAAACTGGCCGGTTCGCACCGGCCAGTTTTGCATCGAACCGTCGTCGAGTCGCCGCCCGCTTTACGCCGGCACCGTCTCCGCCTGCGCCGCGCGCGACCACACGCGATGCTGTTCGGCGGCCTTGATGAACGCCTTCAGCACGTCCGTGGCCTGCTTGTCGTCGCCGGTCACGACGCCGTCGGCATTGTCGGGCAGATGTGCGGCGGCCAGCACGTCGCGCCCCGCGCCAAGCGCCGCGATCGCCTTCAGATGCTTGAACGCTTCGAGCACGAAATGGCGCGCATCGCCCGATTGCGCGAGTGTCTTCGCACCCGCGTCGCCGCCCACGACGATCACCGCGTCGAACATGATCGACGGCAGGCCTGCAATCGTCGCGTCGGGCGCCATGCCATCGATCGCGGCCAGTGTCGGTGCGATCAGCATCGGAGCCGCGCCCTCGCCTTGCAGCGCCTGCTGGAGTTGCTTGATCGCGGCGCCATCGGAGCCCGGTGCGGCCAGCAGCGCGATCTTGCGCGTCTTGATCCCCGGCTTCACGCGATTGAGCAAACTCAGCGCCGGCGACTCCTTCGGGCCGGCAAGCTTCGCCGTGCCCTTCTTCGGCGCGGGCAAGCCCAAACCTTCGGCGACTTTCGCGGCGAGGTCCGCATCGAAGTTGGCGAGAATTTCATTGACCACGCGCGCCCGGATGTCGGGCTGGGTCACCTTGCCGAGTTCGAACTGATACGCCGCGGCAATGTGGTCTTTCTCCGGCTGGGACATGCTGTTATAAAACAGCGCGGCCTGCGAGAAGTGATCCGCGAACGATTCGCTGCGCACGCGAATCTTGGTGCCTTCCACCCGCTCCTGATAGCTTTCGAAACCGCCGTCCGATGCCGCCGGATCACTTTCCTTCGGCCAGCCGCCGCTCACCGAATTCGGCTCGTACGAAGCCTGTCCGACGTTGATCGCCTGGCGGTGCATCGCGTCGCGCTGGTTGTTGACGAACGGGCATACGGGCCGGTTAATCGGAATCTCGTGAAAGTTCGGGCCGCCCAGACGGCTGATCTGCGTATCCGTATATGAAAAGAGGCGCCCTTGCAGCAGCGGATCGTTCGAGAAATCGATGCCCGGCACGATGTGGCCCGGATGGAACGCGACCTGTTCGGTCTCGGCAAAGAAGTTGTCCGGATTGCGATTGAGCGTCATCTTGCCGATGATCTTCACCGGCACCAGTTCTTCCGGAACCAGCTTGGTTGGATCGAGCAGGTCGAAGTCGAACTTGTGCTCGTCCTCTTCCTCGATGATCTGCACGCCAAGTTCGAACTCCGGGAAGTCGCCCCGCTCGATCGCTTCCCACAAATCGCGCCGATGAAAATCCGGGTCCTTGCCCGCGAGCTTTTGCGCCTCGTCCCACAGCAGCGAGTAAGAGCCCAGCACCGGCCGCCAGTGGAATTTGACGAAGCGCGCTTTGCCTTGCGCATTGACGAAGCGGAACGTGTGAATGCCGAATCCTTCCATCGTGCGCAGGCTGCGCGGAATCGCGCGATCCGACATGGTCCACAGCACCATGTGCGCGGACTCGGGCACGAGCGACACGAAGTCCCAGAAGGTGTCGTGCGCGGAGCCGCCGGTCGGCATCTCGTTCGGCGCTTCCGGTTTCACCGCGTGCACGAAGTCCGGAAACTTGATCGCGTCCTGAATGAAGAACACCGGCATGTTGTTGCCGACCAGATCGTAATTGCCTTCCTGCGTATAGAACTTCACCGCGAAGCCGCGCACGTCGCGCACGGTGTCGGCCGAACCGCGCGGCCCCTGCACCGTCGAAAAGCGCACGTAGACCGGCGTCTGCGCGGCGGGGTCCTGTAGAAACGCGGCCTTGGTGTACTCGCTCATCGACTCGTACGCCTGAAACACGCCATGCGCCGCCGACCCGCGCGCGTGCACGATCCGCTCGGGGATGCGCTCGTGGTCGAAGTGCGTGATCTTCTCACGCATGATGAAATCTTCCAGCAGCGAAGGGCCGCGCGGACCGGCGCGCAAAGTGTTCTGATTGTCAGCGATCTTGACGCCCTGATTGGTCCTCAGCGCCTCGCCGTCAGGCTTGACGCGAAACTGTTCGAGATCCTTCGATTTCGGATCGCTCGCCGGGGCGGCCTGCGCCGCGGGCTTCCGTGTGCTCGTCTTACCTGCCATGGGGATCTGCTCCTTGTGTTCGGGCGCGCCGGCGGAATGGCCGGTGTCGCGCGCAATCAGGGAGTCAGCAAGCGATGTACCCGCGACGACGCATTCGCCAGCTGGCACGAGAAGCTCGACACAGCGATTACGCGGCGATTGATTGCATCGAGGCACGGCGAGCGCGCCGCCGTCCGTCGACTCACACATCGGCCCGTTGCATCAGAAGCGGTAGTTGATCGAAACGTCGGCTACGCCAGTCGCCCTGGTGCGCACGATCGGGCTATTGCCCGCACCGCCGACCAGCTGTTCGAACGCGCCGTCCGCCGTCGCGAACCAGTGCTTGTTGAACAGCCAGATCGCGCTGATGCCGAAGCCCACCGACTTGAAGCCCGCGCTTGCGTGGTAGTGCGGATACTGCGAGTGCGCCGCCTGTTCCTGATTCACGCCGAACCAGCTGTTCATGTACTTGGAGTCCGCGAGCGCGACGTTCGGACCGGCGAACCAGAAGAACGTCTTCGAACTGCCCGGCATCGGCATATAGGCGCCCAGGTCGCCGATCCAGCCATTCGAGCCGCCGAAATAACGCCTCACGTCGGCGCGGATCACGAGCGGGAAGTCCTTCGATACGACGTATTCGGCCGCGAGCTTGAGGCCCGGCGCAAAGTTGATATTGCCGAGTCCGTTCAGTTCTTGCGGATCGTCTTGCCCGCGGCGTCCGAGGTCGTAGACCCCGGCGAGACTCACGCGCCAGTTCTCGCCCTGCGCGAAATTGACCCCGAAGCCTTCGCCGCTCGACAGGAATAAAAGATCCTTATAGCGCACGTCGACGCTCGGGCCGGCCACCACGTGATAGCGGTCGGAGCCCTCGAAGCGCGGCTGGAACGAGGTCGCCACGCCAAGACGCACCTGCCAGTCCGGAATGTTCGGCTGCCACATCTTCTGCAGCGGAACGCCCACCGAGTACTGCCATTCGCCCAACGGCGAAGGCGTCTGAGCCACCGCCGAACCCGGAAGAAAGGCAATGCCGCCGAGAGTCACGGCGACCACAGACGTTGCCGCGATGCCTGTTTGTTTATTGCGGAGCGCGCCGCCCCGCTTCTTTCTAAGGCTGTTCAACACCAGAAGCCTCCGATCTCGCGTATCGCGAAGGGGTTCAATTCCTGTTTCGACATCGCCCGACGGATAAAAAAGCGCCAGGGCAACCGTCGCGCCGTTACTTACGGCATGTAATTTTTTCAGAGAACGACACGCTCTGCACGGCGAAGCCGTACCGTCCATACCGGCCGCCGGGCCCTTGGGTGGCGCTTTTGTATGAAAAGACCCTGTGGACGGTCGGCCGACGGACAACACGTGCGCAAAATATGCGCCAAGTCCGTGGGACACAGGTTCGGATGGCCGAACGCGAGGCTCGGCGGCCGTGCAGATGGGAGTTGGGACGCGCGCGAAGCCGGCTTCACGACTTTGCGGGGCAAGACGCGGCGGGGAGCAGAACGCGGCGGCATTGCCTGCCGCCGCGCCGGGAAGAACTTGCGGCGAACGCCGCTCTTGCTATTGCGACGCTTCGACCAGAACCGGTTTGTCGCGATACAGATTGGGGAACAGACGCTTCAGATTGGCGACCTTCGGCATGTCGTTGAACGCGATATAGGCGGAGTTCGGATGCAGCGTCAGGTAATTCTGGTGATACGCCTCGGCCGGATAAAAACCCTTGAACGGCTCCATGCGCGTGACGATCGGCGCGGCAAACGCATGCGCTTTTTCAAGCTGCGCGATATAGCTCTGCGCGACGCGCCGCTGCGTGTCGTTCAGCGGAAACACCGCCGAGCGGTACTGCGTGCCGCTGTCCGGCCCCTGACGATTCAACTCGGTCGGATCGTGGATCACGGAGAAATACACCTGCAACAACTGGCCGTAAGTCACCTTGCTGGGGTCGAACGTGACCTGCACGGATTCCGCGTGGCCCGTCTCACCGCCGCTGACGATCTCGTAGTCGGCGGTCTCGCGCGTGCCGCCCGAGTAGCCGGAGACCGCTTTCGTCACGCCGCGCACGTGCTGGAACACGCCCTGCACGCCCCAGAAGCAGCCGCCCGCGAACACTGCGGTTTCCTCGTGGGCCGTGCTCGCGGAAATCGGCTCGTCGAGCGTGGGCGGCGCGATCACCACCGCCGCCTCCGCCGCGAACGCGACGCCATGAGCGAGCAGCAGCACCAGCGCGCCGATTCCGAGCGATACCGAAAGAGCCACCGCGCGCGAACGAGCCCGCTTGCCGTCAATGCGATTCCGGATGTCCATGATGTCCGTCCCGATTCGATCAGCTCACGCCGCCCGGGGCGGGCGTGAATGTCAACGCAAGACCGTTCATGCAGTAGCGCAGGCCGGTCGGTTTGGGGCCGTCGTCGAACACGTGGCCGAGGTGGCCGCCGCAGCGGCGGCATAGCACTTCGTCGCGCGTCATGCCGAACGAGCGGTCGGTATGCGTGATGACCGCATGATCCAGCGGCTGCCAGAAACTCGGCCAGCCGGTGCCGCTGTCGAACTTGGTCTTCGATGAGAACAGCGGCAGTTTGCAGCCGGCGCACGCGAACGTGCCGGCGCGATGTTCGTCGTTCAACGCGCTGCTGAAGGGGCGTTCGGTGCCCGCCTCGCGCAGCACGCGGTACTGCGCGTCGGTCAGCAGCTTGTGCCACTCGGCGTCGCTGTGCGAGACCTCGTAAGCCGCCGCGCCCTGGTCCGCCGCCTGCGCCGCGCGGCCCGCCCACGCGCCGCCGGTCAGCGACGCCGCGCCGATCGCCCTGAGAAATACCCGTCTGTTGCAAGCCATGATGATCGCTCCGGAAAGTCCGTACCGTTCACCCGTTCCGACGCAGCGCGCGCCGTCCGCGAGTGATCCTGAGATAGGTCGTTCGGGCGCGCACTTTATGACAGCATGCGCGTCTTTTTGCGCGACGGCGCGCGTTACAGCGGAAATTTCGTGGTCGAGAGGATTTCCTTGAGCACCATGAACGAGCGGATTTGCCGGACCCCAGGCAGATACAGCAACTGCTCGGCGTGCAGGCGGTTGAAGCTGTCGCTGTCGCGCGTGCGGATCGTCATGAAATAGTCGAATTCGCCGGTGACGACGTGACACTCCATGCACCCGGCAACTTTCTGCGCGGCTTTCTCGAACTCGGCGAACGACTCCGGCGTGGAGCGGTCCAGCACCACGCCGATGATTACCAGCATCCCTGCGCCGGCGGCCTTCGGGTCGATCAGCGCGACCACTGCGCGAATCAGCCCCGACTCCTTGAGCCGTTCGACGCGCCGCAAGCAGGCGGGCGCGCTCAGCTTCACCTTCGCCGCCAGCCCAACGTTCGAGATCGACGCGTCGCTCTGCAACTGCCGCAGGATCGCGCGATCGATGCGGTCGAGCGCCTGAAGCGGATCGGTCTGCGCGGCCGATGCCTTAGGCGATTTCGGGGTCGTGCGAGTTTTTGTTGCGTTCATTGCAGTCGGTACATTCTTTTATTAACCGATAGAGTGTAATCACTTTATAAAACTATGCCGAACGTAATTTTTTCGCAAGCTCATTTCGACCGGTTTTACCTAACATGGATTCAACGCGACGACCCGCTGTGCGCGTCGCGCCGCACATCTACTGACCACGGAGCTGCCATGAACCTGCAACGATTCCCTCGCTACTCGCTCACCTTTGGACCGACGCCGATCCAGCCGCTCAAACGCCTGAGCGATCACCTCGGCGGCAAGGTACATCTGTACGCGAAGCGCGAGGATTGCAACAGCGGGTTCGCGTTCGGCGGCAACAAGACCCGCAAGCTCGAATATCTGATCCCGGAAGCGCTGGCGCAGGGCTGCGACACGCTGGTGTCGATCGGCGGGATTCAATCGAATCAGACCCGCCAGGTGGCGGCGGTCGCCGCGCACCTCGGCATGAAGTGCGTGCTCGTGCAGGAGAACTGGGTCAACTATTCGGATGCCGTGTACGACCGTGTCGGCAACATCCAGATGTCGCGGATTCTGGGCGCGGATGTGCGGCTGGTCGAAGACGGCTTCGACATCGGCTTTCGCAAGAGCGGGGAAGATGCGCTGCAAAGCGTGCGCGCCGCCGGCGGCAAGCCCTACGCGATTCCGGCCGGCTGTTCCGATCATCCGCTAGGCGGGTTGGGGTTCGTCGGCTTCGCGGAAGAAGTGCGTCAGCAGGAAGCCGAACTGGGCTTCAGGTTCGACTACATCGTCGTGTGCTCGGTGACCGGCAGCACGCAGGCCGGCATGGTGGTCGGTTTTGCCGCCGATGGCCGCGCCGAGCGCGTGATAGGCGTCGATGCGTCGGCGAAACCCGCGCAAACGCGCGAGCAGATCACGCGGATCGCGCAGCAGACCGCGCAGCAGGTCGACCTGGGCCGCGATATCACCGCGAAAGACGTGATACTCGACGAGCGATTCGGCGGTCCGGAATACGGTCTGCCGAACGACGGCACGTTGGAGGCGATTCGCTTGTGCGCGCGGCTCGAAGGCGTGTTGACCGATCCGGTCTATGAAGGCAAATCGATGCACGGGATGATCGACATGGTGCGTAACGGGGAGTTTCCCGCGGGCTCGCGTGTGTTGTACGCGCACCTGGGCGGCGTGCCGGCGTTGAATGGTTACAGCTTCATTTTCCGCAACGGGTGATGCTGTTCAAGGGCGGCGTGAGGCAATGAGCAGGTTGCGGTGACGGGCGCCGCGGCGGCGAGCCGTAGTTCCCCGCCAGCCTCTCACGCCCCGCGTAAGCCCTCAAGCCGCCAGATTCTTTTTCAAATGCTTGCGCAAGAACTCGACAAACGCGCGAATCGTGACCGAGCTTTGCCGATGCTGCGGATACACCGCGTAGACGCTGGTCGCGTCAGGCAGGAATGCGTCAAGCACCGGCACCAGTTGACCGCTTTTGAGCGAATCCGCAACGATAAAATCAGGAAGCCGAACAATCCCCAGCCCGGCCACGGCGGCGTCGCGGATCAGATCGCCATTATTGGCCCGCAACGGTCCGCGCACTTCAACGCCCTTCACGACCCCGTCCACGACGAAGTCCCAGCTGACCGCGCCGCCATGCCCGTACAACAGGCATGAATGACGTTGCAGATCGGCCGGCGCGGCGGGCGCCCCGCGGCGCCTCACATATCCCGGACTGCAACACGCCACCATCCTGACGTCGACGAGCTTCTGGGCAAGCAGCGTGGAATCGGCCAGCGTACCGATGCGGATCGCCATGTCGAAGCCCTCGCCCACCACGTCGACGGTGCGGTCGCTCAACTCCATGTCAAAGCGCACGTCGCCGTGCTCGCGCAGGAACAGCGCGACGAGCGGCGACAGATGCATCATGCCGAACGACATCGGCGCGCTCACCCGCAACAGTCCGCGCGGACCCGCGCGCCGCAGCGACATGGCCCGCTCGGCATCCTCGACTTCACCGAGGATGCGCCTTGCGCGCTCGTAAAACTCCTGGCCGAGGTCGGTCACGGCCAGCTTGCGCGTATTGCGGATCAGCAGTTGCACGCCGAGCGCCTCTTCCAGCGCCATCACCCGGCGGCTGACGAACTGCTTCGACAGCGAGAGCCGGTTGGCCGCCGCCGTGAAGTTGTGCGCGTCGACCGTGGCGACGAAGATCCGCATGTCATCGAGCTGCATCATATTGTCCACTCCAAGGCGACAGTGTTTCGCTTTTCACAGCGATTATAACCATCCAGATTGACCTAAACTCTCATGCATGGATCGCGGACACACATCTGGCCCGGATCGCACAACCCAAAGGAGAAAAAAGATGCTTGAAATCAGACATGCCAATCAACGCGGCCGCGCGGAACACGGCTGGCTCAGTTCGCGTCACACGTTTTCCTTCGCGAGCTATCACGACCCGAAGCAGAACGGTTTCTCCGACCTGCTCGTGATCAACGACGACCGCGTGGCCCCGGCGCAAGGCTTCGGCAAGCATCCGCACCGCGACATGGAAATTTTCTCGTACGTGCTGCAAGGCGCGCTGGAGCACAAGGACACGATGGGCACCGGCTCGGTGATCGTGCCCGGTGACATCCAGCTGATGAGCGCGGGAACCGGCGTTGCGCACAGCGAATACAACCATTCGAAGAGCGAGCCGGTGCACTTCCTGCAAATCTGGATCGCACCTGCTGCACGGGGCACGGCGCCGCGTTATCAGCAGCGGCACTTCAGCGCGGATGACAAGCGCGGCGTGTTGCGCCTCGTGCTGTCGCCGGACGGCGCGAACGATTCGCTGATGCTGCAACAGGATGCGCGCGTGTATGCCGGGCTTTTCGACGGCGCTGAGACCGCGCGGCTCGAACTGGCGAGCGATCGCTATGCGTACATCCACGTGGCGCGCGGCAGCGTGATGGTGAACGGTGTCGAACTCGGCGAAGGCGACGGCGTGCGAGTGCGCGGCGAAGAAGCGCCGAGCTTCTCGCAAGGCCATGACGCGGAAGTGCTGGTGTTCGATTTGCGCAACATCGAGACGTCGGCGTTGTGGGCTTGATGGCTCGATTGCTCTACCGGTTTAAACGTGGCTCACCGGATGATAGGCGGCGAGCCACACCCTTTCCCCACTGTTGAGAGAAAAATCATGCGCTACACGTTGTTTGAAAACCAGAAAGACGCGGTCATTCTCGTCGCCCGCATCCTGTTGATGGTGCTGTTTGTGATGTTCGGGTGGTCGAAATTGACGGGCTTTTCCGGCACCGTCGGTTACATGACGTCGAGCGGCGCGCCCATGCCCGAGCTGTCGGCGATCATCGCCGTGGTGATGGAGTTCGTCGTGGGCATCGCGCTGCTGGTGGGTTTCTTCACGCGGCCGCTTGCGCTGCTGCTTGCGGTTTATACGTTGGGCGCCGCGATCATCGGCCACCACTACTGGAACATGACCGGCGCGATGCAGTACGACAACATGATTCACTTCTACAAGAACATCAGCATCATCGGCGGGCTACTGCTGCTGTGTGTGACCGGCGCCGGCAAGTATTCGATCGACCGGCGTTGAGCGCGCGTTCACACGGACCCGTTGTCGAGCACAAACAAAAACGGCGGCCCGCAGGCCGCCGCTCACCACTCACGCTACCGTTGCCGCATCAAACCACTGCTTCGGCTTCAACTTCGCTGGCCACTTCCACTTCTTCGCTGTTGCGGATAAGGTGATCGAATGCGGACAGCGATGCCTTCGCGCCCTCGCCCACGGCGATCACGATCTGCTTGAACGGCACCGTGGTCACGTCGCCCGCGGCAAACACGCCCGGCACCGAAGTCGCACCGCGCGCATCGACGACGATCTCGCCGTGCTTCGACAACTCCACCGTGCCCTTGAGCCATTCGGTGTTCGGCACGAGGCCGATCTGCACGAACACGCCTTCCAGCTCGACCGTCTTCACTTCGCCCGAACGCAAGTCCTTGTAGACCAGACCGTTGACCTTCTTGCCGTCGCCGGTGATTTCAGTGGTCTGCGCCTGCGTGACGATCGTCACGTTGGCGAGGCTGCGCAGCTTGCGTTGCAACACTTCGTCGGCACGCAGCGTCGCGCCGAATTCGAACAGCGTCACTTCACGCACGATGCCCGCGAGGTCGATCGCCGCTTCGACGCCCGAGTTGCCGCCGCCGATCACCGCGACGCGCTTGCCCTTGAACAGCGGGCCATCGCAGTGCGGGCAATACGCGACGCCGTGGTTGCGATACTCGCGCTCGCCCGGCACGTTGATTTCGCGCCAGCGCGCGCCGGTCGCCAGAATGATGGTCCTCGCCTTGAGCACCGCGCCGTTGGCGAGGCGCACTTCGTTGATGCGCCCTGGAATCAGCGCTTCGGCGCGTTGCACGTCCATGATGTCGACGTCATAGGCCTTCACGTGCTGTTCGAGCGCAGTGGCGAACTTCGGCCCTTCGGTTTCCGTCACCGAGACGAAGTTCTCGATTGCCAGCGTGTCGAGCACCTGGCCGCCGAAGCGTTCCGCGACCACGCCCGTCGCAATGCCCTTGCGCGCCGAGTAGATCGCCGCAGCCGCGCCTGCCGGGCCGCCGCCGACGATCAGCGTATCGAACACCGGCTTCTTTTCCAGTTCCTTCGCGGCACGGGCGCCGGCGTTGGTGTCGAGCTTCGCGAGGATTTCCTTCACGCCGCTGCGACCCTGGCCGAACACTTCGCCGTTCATGAACATCGTCGGTACCGCCATGATCTGGCGCGCTTCGACTTCGTTCTGGAACAACGCGCCGTCGACCGCCACGTGGCGGATACGCGGGTTGATCAGCGCCATCACGTTCAGTGCCTGGACGACTTCCGGGCAGTTCTGGCATGACAGCGAAAAATACGTTTCGAACTGATAGTCGCCGTCGAGATTGCGGATCTGTTCGACCACCGCATCGTCGAGTTTGACCGGATGGCCGCCGACCTGCAGCAGTGCGAGGACGAGCGACGTGAATTCATGCCCCATCGGAATGCCGGCGAAGCGGATGCCGGTATCCTTGCCCGGCTCGCTGATCGAAAACGACGGCTTGCGCTCGTTGTCGTCGCGGCGTTCCACCACAGTCACGCGTTCCGACAACGTCGAGATATCGTTCAGCAATGCCAGCAGTTCTTGTGATTTAGCACTGTCGTCGAGCGATGCGACGATTTCGATAGGCCTGCTAACCTTTTCGAGGTACGTTTTCAACTGATTCTTGAGATTGGCGTCAAGCATGGCGATTCGATTCCGTGACGAGGGGTGTTGGTTTCCAGGCGCCGCCCGCAGTCCGGATAGGACACGTGCGGCCCTGGGACGCGCGGACCGCTGCATGAAACGGTCCGCACGGTGATGCAGAGGCGCAGAAGGGCGCGTACTGCGAAAGGTCCGAAGACCTTAGATCTTGCCGATCAGGTCGAGCGACGGGGTCAGCGTTTCTGCGCCCGGCGTCCACTTGGCGGGGCAAACTTCACCCGGGTGAGCCGCGATGTATTGCGCAGCCTGCACCTTGCGCAGCAGCTCGCCAGCGTCACGTCCGATGCCGTTGTCATGGACTTCGCACAGCTTGATCTCGCCTTCCGGGTTGATCACGAACGTGCCACGCAGCGCCAGGCCTTCTTCTTCGATCAGCACGTCGAAGTTGCGCGAGATTGCCAGGGTCGGGTCGGCGATCATCGGGTACTTGATCTTCTGGATCGTGTCCGACGTGTCGTGCCATGCCTTGTGCGTGAAGTGCGTGTCGGTCGACACGCTGTAGATTTCGACGCCGAGCTTCTGGAAATCGGCGTAGCGATCGGCCAGGTCACCCAGTTCGGTCGGGCAAACAAAGGTGAAGTCAGCCGGATAGAAAACGAAAACCGACCACTTTCCCTTCAGGCTTTCTTCAGTGACGGTCACGAAATCGCCATTGTGATAAGCCTGTGCCTTGAACGGTTTGACTTGACTGTTGATGATCGGCATTTACTGAGTCCTCTTTCTGGGTGGTTGGAAAGTGGAGTCAGTATGTCAGACGACGCTTAATAGGTAAAGCAGATTGTCTCAATGGTAACGATAGTCTGGCACTATTTATCTCGTCGCTGCCGGCTATCGCGCCGGGGTCAGTCCTTGAGAAGCCGCCATAGCGTGGTACGGCCGATTCCCAGCGCCCGGCTTGCGGCGGCGCGATTGCCGCCGGAGCGTTCGAGGGCGTGCAGCACGTCCTTGCGGGTGGGCGTGGCGCGCACAGAAATGTTGCCGATGGTGGCATCTGCGACGCCCGGCGCGGTTTTGACCGCCGCCGCCCGCGTCATCCGCCCGAACTCGGGGAACACCGCGTGCGAATCCTGCGACGCGTCCGCCGCTGCGTCGCTGAAATAAATCGCCGCGCGCGCCAGCAGGTTTTCCAGCTCCCGGACGTTGCCGGGCCACGCGTAGTGCTCGAACAGCGGCGCGAGAAACGCCAGCACCCGCTGCTGCGCCGCGTCCGCCAAACCATATTGGAGCGCGCCGCGGCTCAACAAGTGCCGCGCCAGTTGCGCGACATCGCCGCGCCGCTCGCGAAGCGGCGGCAATTCTATCTGAAGCAGATTCAGACGAAAATACAAATCCGCGCGAAACGCGCCCTGCTCGACCAGCGCATGCAAGTCGCGGTGGGTGGCGGCAATGACCCGCACGTCGACCGGCGTCGCGCGTCCCGAGCCGAGCTTCATCACCTCGCGCTCCTGCAGCACGCGCAACAGCCGGCTTTGCAGCGCGGCCGGCATCTCGCCGATTTCGTCGAGGAAGATCGTGCCCGTATGCGCGATTTCGAACAGGCCCGGCTTGCCGCCGCGGCGCGCGCCGGTGAACGCGCCCTCTTCGTGGCCGAACAGCTCGCTTTCGATCAACCCTTCGGGCAGCGCCGCGCAATTGAACGCGACGAACGGATTGCCGCGCCGCCGGCTGGCGTTGTGGATGCCCTGCGCGACCAGCTCCTTGCCGGTGCCGCTTTCGCCGGTGAGCAGCACGGTTGCGTCGTGCGCCGCGCCCGCGCGCGCGAGGCGGCGCACCCGTTCCAGCGCCGGCGAGCCGCCGATCAGATCGTCGAGCTGATGCCGCGCGACCAGATGCTTCGGCCGCTGGCTGGTGCGCAGCGAGCGGTCGATCCGCTGCGCGACCAGCGCGTCCTGCACCGTCACCACGGAGCCGGAGCGCACACCGTGCTCGACGATCGGCACGCAGTTGACGATCAGCGCGCGGCCGCCGATCTGCTCGATGCGCTCTTCGATCGGCTGATCGTGCGCGAGCGTTTCGCGCAGCAGCGGACCGACCAGGCGCGCCACTTGCGCGGGCAAGCCGTGTTCGCGGCCCCCCACGGGCGCTTCCTGCAGGGCGTTCCCCATACGGGCTTGCCTCGGATCGCCCAGGCCGAGCAGTTCGAGCATCGCCGGATTGACCGCTTCGAGCTGGCCCGCGTCGTCGAAGGCGGCGACGCCGTCGCGCAGATGCGCGACGATCGTGTTCAGCCGCACGCGCTTCGACTCCTTCTGACGGCTCACGCGCGCCAGTTCGACGGAACGCTCGAACGCCTCTTCGACCGCGCCGAGCGAATACAGAAAGACGCTCTCCATGCCGGCCTGCTGCGCGAGATCGCAGGCCATGCCGGGGCCGATGATCACGCTGCAGCCCTCGGCGGCGAGCTTGTCGACGGCGAGCCGCACTTCGTCGACCGAGCGGTACGCACACTGTTTCAGGCCGACGTTCAGCCAGGGCCCCAGATCGGCGAGTTCCTGCGAGACCGTTTCATGCAATGCGAGCCCGATCCGCGCGCCGGGCCACGTAGTGGCGGCGAGCGTGATCGCGTTCAGCACGTCGAAGCCGTTGACCTTGACCATCACGACCGGCACATTCAGATGCTCGCGCAGATAGGCGCCGTTCGAGCCGGCGGCCAGCACGACGTCGACCGCGCCCGCATCCACGTAGGCTTGCAGCGTGGCGACCGCCGCGCCGTAACCTTCCCGGACCGGGAAAAATTTCGCGCGCTCGGCGTAGCGCGGCGCGACCGTCTCGCAAAGCGACTGCAGCCGGCTGATACTGACGAGTGCGACGCCCGGCCGGCCGGAATTGGAATTTACAAGGGACGACGTGAAAGTGGACACCGGCGGCACTCCTTTTCTGACGCTGCGAGGCTCAACGCCCGGCTTTCGATGTTTGAGCGTTGAAACGTTCCATGAAACGTTTCATGGAACGAACGCCGTATTCTGCCACGAACCGCACGAGCCAGCCCCTGGGCCCAACCCTTTGATTACTCAAGGCAAAGCCGCGATCGTCGCAAATTGGCACGCTTCCTGCGGAATAGCTCCCCATCCCGCCAACGACTTTTCTTCTGGAGACACACCGTCATGACCACTTCCGCTACCCGTCGCGCCGCGTTCCGCGCCAAGGTCAACGAACGCCAGGGCCTGCTCGTGCCCGGCGCCTTCAACGCGATGAGCGCCCGCGTGATCGAGGACGCCGGCTTCGAGGCGCTCTACATCACCGGCGCGGGCGTCACCAATATGTCGCTCGGACTGCCCGATCTCGGCTTCATCGGACTCGCCGAAGTCGCCGAACACACGGCGCGCATTCGCGACGCGGTGGCGCTGCCGCTGATCGTCGATGCCGACACCGGCTTCGGCAACGCGCTGAACGTACGCCAGACCGTGCGCGTGCTCGAGCGCAGCGGCGCCGACGTGATCCAGTTCGAAGACCAGGTGATGCCGAAGAAATGCGGCCACTTTTCCGGCAAGGAAGTGGTCGCGACGAGCGAGATGGTCGGCAAGATCCGCGCGGCCGTCGACGCCCGCGAAGACGGCAATCTGCAGATCATGGCGCGCACCGACTCCGCCGCGGTCCACGGCATCGAGGACGCGATCGAGCGCGGTCATCGCTTCATCGAAGCCGGCGCCGACATCCTGTTCATCGAGGCGACCGAATCGCTTGCCGACATCGAACGGCTGCCGGCGCTGTTCGACAAGCCGCAACTGATCAACATCGTGATCGGCGGCAAGACGCCGGTGCAGTCGCGCGAGGCGCTCGCGAAGCTCGGCTACGGCATCGTGCTGTATGCGAATGCGGCGCTGCAGGGCGCGGTGCTCGGCATGCAGCGCGCGCTCGGTACTTTGAAGAGCAATGGCCGTCTGGACGAGGACGCGACGCTCGTCGCACCGTTCAGCGAACGCCAGCGGCTCGTCAACAAGCCGCTGTACGACCGGCTGGATCGCGAGTACGCCGCGAAGGGCTGAGCGGCGCGCGTCGATCGTGTTTCCCGCGCCGATCCGTTACGCGCCGCGCTGCGCGCAACGGACCGGCGGACCGGCACGCGCCATGCCGGCGGTGCGTTGGATGCTGCATTGGGGCGGCGCATCCTGCGCTCGGCAACGGTATGGCGCCATTTATTGCGTTAGGATTCAGGGCTGGCAACGCGCGTGCGATCCAACACGGGTTCACGCGTGCATCGCCGGCACTCGCCATCCTGGCGCCTGTCCGTCTCGCACGGACGTGGGACGCCTGACGCCCCGGAAGCCGGAAGCCCGGAAGCCCGGAAGCCCGGATGCCGGAAACACGTTATCGAAAGGTAGTCGCAACAAACATGAAGTCCACTTCATCGCGCGCCCCGCGCCTGCACGCTCACGACCTCGACACCCCCGCACGCATTGCAGCGGAGACCCCGCAATGACCGGCGGCAGCACACGCAATACGCATGTCGGCTGGCTGCCGTATCTCGTCGCGGCCACCTTCTTCATGGAGTATCTCGACACCACGGTGATCGCCACCGCGCTGCCGCAAATGGCGCACTCGTTCGGCGTTGGTCCGAACAGCCTCAGTCTCGGCATGACCGCGTACATGCTGGCGCTGGCGATTTTCATCCCGGCGAGCGGCTGGGTCGCCGACCGCTGCGGCGCACGCACGGTGTTCTTCAGCGCGATCGCCGTGTTCACGGCGGCCTCGGTGTTGTGCGGCCTGTCGCAGAACGTCGTCGAATTCACCGCAGCGCGCGTGCTGCAAGGCATGGGCGGCGCGATGATGGTGCCGGTGGGCCGCCTGATCGTGGTCCGCAGCACCGAGAAGAGCCGCATGATGCAGGCCATTTCGACGATCACGTGGCCGGCCATCGCCGCGCCCGTGGTCGGGCCGCCGGTGGGCGGCTTCATCACCACCTACGCGTCGTGGCGCTGGATCTTCCTGCTGAACGTGCCGTTCGGTCTGGCGGCGATGGCCGTCGCGCTCGCGCTGGTGCCGAACCTGCGCGGTGCCGAACGCAAGCCGCTCGACGTGGTCGGCCTGATGCTGAGCGGCCTGACGCTCACCGCGATCCTGTACGGCGCGGAACTGGCGAGCCAGCCCGGCACGAATCCGTGGATCGCCGGCGCGGTCGTGCTAGGCGGCTTGCTGGTAGGCGTGGTGGCGTTCCAGCACGCGAAGCGCCATCCGTATCCGTTGATCGACGTGTCGACCCTGAAAATCCCCACTTTCTCCGTGACGGTGGTGACGGGCTCGTTCACGCGCATCGGCATCGGCGCGGTGCCGTATCTGATGCCGCTGCTGTTTCAGGTCGGCTTTGGTTTGTCCGCGTTCAGATCGGGGCTGCTGTTGCTCGCGAGCGCGCTCGGCAACCTCGGCATGAAGGCGCTGACCACGCGCATTTTGCAGCGCTACGGTTTCCGCATGGTGTCGATCGTCGACGTGGCGGTGGCCGGGGTGTTCATCATCGCGTGCGGGCTGTTGTCGCCGAACGTGCCGCTCGCGCTCGTGCTGTTCGTCGTGTTCGTGTATGGCGTGGCGCGCTCGATGCAATTCTCGACGCTCGCGACGCTCGCCTACGCCGATGTCGCGCAGCCGCAGATGAGCGCGGCGAGCACACTATGGAGCGCGGCGGCACAGATGACCATCGGCCTGGGCATCGCGTTCGGCGCGGTCTCGCTGCGCGCGGCGGCGTTCTTCAACGGCGAGACGACGGGCCGCGTCTTCACGCTCGACGATTTCCGCCTCGCGTTTCTATTTGCAGGGGTGCTGACGCTGGTGTCCGTGGTCGGTTATATGGGCCTCGCGCGCGACGCCGGACAGAGCATCGGCGGCGGCTCGCGCGGCAGCGAGGACCCGGCGAAGGGGTGATGGTGACCAGGGCTGGCGTCGGCCAATCCGAACTCAACCGGAGATATGTAGTGCAAAGCGATGAACTGACCGTCTCGAATGACAAGGCGAAGCTCGACAGCGAGATGGTCTATGCGTTCCTGTCGCAGGAAACCGCGTGGGCGAAGGGCATGCCGCTCGACACGTTTGAGCGGGCCGTTGAGCGCTCGCTATGTTTCGGCGGCTATATCGGCGGCAAGCAGATTGCGTTCGCGCGCCTGATCACCGACGAGGCGACCTTCGCGTACCTGTGCGACGTATTCGTGCTGCCCCCGTATCGCGGCAAAGGCTATGCGTCGACCTTGATGAAACAGATATTCGCGAGCCCGTCGCTCACGGGTCTGCGAAGAATCGTGCTGGTGACGACCGACGCGCACCACGTCTACGAGCCGCACGGCTTCACGACACTGGCGAATCCCGAGCGCTATATGGAGTTGCATAACCCGGAGGTCTACAAGACGACGGCTTGAGCGCGGATCAAACGGACAACTTAAACGAACAGCGCAAAACGCCGCGACGTTTGTGATGTTTGCGGCGTTTGTGATGTTTGCGACATGCGCGACGCGAGAAGCACGCGAGCCCCGCCGGCAACGTCACTGGCGATGCGCAACGTGACGCAAGCCAACGCCGGGATGCCCCACCTACCGCGCATCAACCACGACACGTCACGACACGCGCGACCACACGATCACGCGCTGTCATCGGCGTGCCACGTTCGGCGGGTACTGTGCTGCGACAAACAGAAAACGTCACAGCCCATGCCCGAGTCCACCGAGTGCGACAGCCGCCACCGCGGCCCCATCCAGAACGGCGGACGCCTTGTTTAAGGCCGCCTCCACAAGTGCGCTGCTCAACGCGTTTCTTTCGGC
This sequence comes from Paraburkholderia sp. RL18-085-BIA-A, assembly GCF_046027075.1. Taxonomy (NCBI): domain Bacteria; kingdom Pseudomonadati; phylum Pseudomonadota; class Betaproteobacteria; order Burkholderiales; family Burkholderiaceae; genus Paraburkholderia; species Paraburkholderia sp. RL18-085-BIA-A. Next base: position 97,449 of record NZ_JARESU010000017.1, read on the forward strand.
GCTGCAGATCGCTCTCGGCATCACCGCGCAGTCGGACGGACTGCTCGCCGACGGCATTCATACGTTGAGCGATCTGGCCGCCGATGCCATCGTGCTGTTCGTGCTGTACCTCGGCGCGAGACACTTCAGCGTGAACGCGCGCCAGGCAGGCCGCACCGACACCAGCATCGAGCAAGGCCTCGCCTCGCTTTTGATCGCCGCCGTGCTGATCTTCACCGCAGTGGAAATGCTCTGGCAGAGCATCGATCAAAGCTCGACGCTGAATGGCGGCAACGCGATGCACATCGGCGCGCTCGCGGTCAGCGGCTTCGTGATGGTCGCCAAGGAAACGCTGTTTCGCTACCTGCGCGCCGAAGGCCGGCGCACCGGCTCGGCCATTCTGATTGCCAGCGCCTGCCATGCGCGCGTCGATGCTGTGTCGGCACTGGTCGCGACCGTGGGTCTGGCCGGTAGTCTCGCCGGCTTGCCGATGCTCGATCACATCGCGGGCGCGGCGATCGGCCTGCTGGTCCTGCGCATGGGTTATGCAAGCGGCCGCGACGCGCTGAAGCAACTGTTCGCCGGCTCGACCGGCCCTGCCCCCGCCCGTCAGGCAGCCGAATGACGCGGGCTCAGCCGTAAGCGCGTTCGCGCATCCACTTCGTCATGATCCACTTGTCGCCGGCGAGCACCGGTGCGCCCGCGTGCAAGGTCAGCGGATCGAGCTGCCGGTGGCCGTTCATATAGCGGAAATACACCGCGCCGCCCTGCTTCGCCGCGACCGACATGCCCGCTTCAGGGAACGTGGTTTCGCCGCCGTCGGGCACGTCGTTCAGATAGACGACCAGCGTCGCCACCCGCTGGCCGCCCTTTGCGGTATGCACCGCGCTGCCCGGCTGATCGGGCGGGAAGTAGTCGAAATGCGCGCGGTATTCGCCGGTCGTGCCGTAGTGCAGGATCTGCAGCCCTTCGCCGTTCTCAACCGGCCAGTTCATCAGACTCGCGATACGCCGTTCGAGCTTCTCGATGAACGGATCCTCACCGCGCTGGTACCAGATGCCTTCGCTGGTGCGGTTGCGGATCACGTCCTCCTTGCCTGTGTCGGGATTGACCGTGGTGGAGCGCTTTAACCGATGACGCGAGCGTTCGATCATCTCGCCGCACTCGTCGGCGGACAGCACGTCTGCGAACACGATCACCTGAGGACGTTCGCAGCGCATCAGCACGCGGACATCGCGGTCGTACGCGCGAATCACATTGCCGCGCGCGACCGGCGACTCGTCGTACCGGTAGGTTTGCGGCTCGGTCTGCGCGAATGCCGACTCGGTCGCGGGCGGTGCGGCAAGCCCGGCATCCGCCACGCGCCGGTCAAACGTTTCATGCACCGCGACGCGCGCCGCGTCGATGGCGAAGCCCGCGCGCACCATCGCCTCGATCATCGAGTCCGGACTGCAACCGCGCGCCACATTGCTGCCCAGCCACTCTTCCCACGCAGCATCCACTACTGGCATAGCACTCCCTATCAGTCGGCCTGAACAAATACTGGAACTGGATCAATTGGCCGAATCATAGCAAGCACGACGCGCGCAACATGACGATAGATCGACGACACCGCTTTCAGCGGTCCCGATCGCGATTTCGATAGGTGGCGAGTCCCTTGCGCGCCTGCGCGCGGATCAGGCGATGCACGAGCGGCGACCAGCCGAGTAGCGTGCCGCGCACGCCCAGCGCCTGACGCAGCCACAGCCACAGGCCGAAGCGGTCGCGGTGCTCGACGATGCGCCCGTCCCGAAACGCGAAACGCGCGTCGATCTGGTTGACTACCGCGCGGCCCGTCTGACTGAACTGATAGCGGGCGACCCAGCGGGCTTGACCGGCATGCTCGTCCGCGGCGACGCCGTCGAACGTCAGCGAGAAGTCCTGCGCGCGCTCCACCAGCATGCGCCACATGTCGCGCGCTTCTTCGCCGCGCAGCTCACCGAACACGGGGTCGCTGAAGACGACGTCATCGGCATAGCAGGCGACCATCGTTTCGGCGTCGCGTCGCTGAAACGCGGTGTAAAAACGTTCGATCAGTTCGGAGTTGGGATGGCTCATTGTTTTTCGTGTCGTGCGCGGCCGGAGTTTGGCGGGAAGCCAGCGGGCGATGTATCCGCAAGTACTCGACGGCGGGAATGCAGCACGATAGCGGAAAACGGCGCTCACGGGCAACGCAAACTCACGATCCGTCCGACCCCGCACCAAGTACCCGCCGCACTTGAGCTCTGCCGGCCAGCAACCACACGCCAGCGGCGACCGACGCCGCGACGAGCGCCGCCACGCGAAGCGCGGCGGCAAACCCATCGGCGAAACTCGCGTGCGCGGCCGCTGTCAGCGCAGCCCCCAGCACGGGCGGCAGATGGGCGGTTGCCTGCGCGGTGTCGCCGGCCAGCACGCGCGACATGAAGCCTGCGTCGAGTGCGGCTTTCACGCCGGGCGTCAATGGGACGGCTGCGATAAAAGCCGCGTGCGTGCGCGCCGCGAGCACCGCGCCGAGCACCCCGACCGAGGTGACGATCGCCGTGAAGCGCGTCGTCGTGCTGACACCGGACGCCATGCCGGTCCGCTCCGACGGCACGCACGCCATGATGGCCTTCTGCGTATCGCCGTTCAGCATTCCCGCGCCCAGCCCCGTCACGATCATGCCGAGCGCGACCCACACGTAGCGCTCGCCCTGGGCCACCGACGCGGTCAGCAGGTTGCCGAATGCGATCAGCAGCAAGGATGCGGACAGCAACGTCATCGCCGAAAAGCGCTTGCCAAGCGCCGCGCCGATGTACGGCCCCACCACCATCGCCAGCGCGAACGGCAGCATGCCGACACCCGCCGCCACCGGCGACAGACCGAACGCGTTCTGCAAATACAACGGCAAGAAGGTCATCATCACCTGTGCGCACGCGGCGTAGCCGAACATCGCGAGCACCGCGGCGACGAAGCGCGCTTGCCGGAACAACGCGAGATCGATCATTGCGTGCGCCCGGACCCGCTGCACCTGGATGAACGCGCCGAACAGCAGCGCGCACGCGACGAGTCTCGCGCCCGTGGTCCAGCTCGCGAGGCCGTGCGCCGGCAGTTCGATCAACGCCCAGATGCCGAGCGCGAGCGCGACGCCGAACAGCAGGCTGCCGGCGGCATCGAGCGGACCGCGCGCAGGATTACGCGACTCGCGCAGCGCACGCGACGCACACCACGCGAGCACCGCGCACACGGGCAGATTGAGCAGAAAGATCCAGCGCCAGCCGAACCATTGCGTGATGACACCGCCGACCAGCGGCGCCACCGTGGTCGCCACGCCCATGCAGGTCCCCCACACGGCCCAGGCCCGCGCGCGTGCGGGTCCGTCGTGAAAGGTGTGTGCGATCACGGCGAGCGCGGCGGTCAGCAGCATCGCAGCGCCCACGCCCTTGACCGCGCGCGCGACGTTCAGCACGACCGCCGAACCCGCAACGCCGCAACCGAGCGACGCGATGAAGAACACCATGAGTCCCAGCAGCAGCATCTTCTTGCGGCCGACGCGATCGGCGAGCGCGCCCGCGGGCAGCAGACACGCGGCGAAGGCGACCATATACGCGCTGACGACCCATTCGACATCGGCGAAACTCGCGTGGAACGAGCGTGCGATCGACGGCAGCGAGACGGCCACGACATTGGTGTCCAGCACGATTAGCGCGCAGGTGGCGGACGCAGTGGCGAGCACGAACGCCGAATTAGCGGCCGGCTGCTGCGCGGGCGCTGTGCGACTGGTAGAGACGGATGACATGCGGGCAGGCGGGGACGATTCGAAGTTTCGTCATGGTAGCGATACGCCTATTACCTGTCATTGCCATAAAATCACAAAATAATTAACTTTTTCGGCAATACAAAAAATCATGCGGCAACTCGAACTTCGCCATATCCACGCCTTCGTTTGCGTCGCAAAACAATTGCATTTCTCGCGCGCCGCCGACGAACTGGGCATCGCCGCGCCGTCGCTGACCAAGCTGATCCAGGAAGCCGAACGCCTGCTCGGCGTGCGGCTCTTTCATCGCACCAAGCGCTCCGTGGCACTGAGCGCGGCGGGCAGCGCGTATCTCGCCGAGGTGCTCATCGCGCTCGACCATCTGGCGCGCGCCGGGGAGCGCGCGGTGCTGGCCGAACGCGGCGAACTGGGGCGGATCGAAGTCGGCTATGTGGCGTCGGCGGTCTATGCGGGCGTGTTGCAACGGGCGGTCGGCGGCTTTCGCGGCACGCATCAGGGGGTCGACATTTCGATTCGCGAAGTGCCGATGGACAACGTCGCCGCGATGCTGCGCGACGGCCTGCTCGACGCGGCCTATGTGCGCCCGCCCATGCCTGCGGCCGACGGCATTCAGGCGGCCACGGTGCACCGCGACCGGTTCGTCCTCGCACTGCCGGCCGATTGCCCGCTCGCGTCCTACGCGAGCATCCGGTCCGCGCAGTTGCGCGACCAGTGTTTCGTGCTGCCGGAGCAGGAGGCCGGCACCTTCGAAGTGGCGCGGCGGGGCCGTTTTTCTGCCCGGTTCGGGCCGCGCCCAGGCACCCTCGCGGCGGTGCTGGCCTGTGTGTCGCTCGGTGGCTACGTGGCCGTGGTGCCGCATACGCTGGCCGATTGCATCACGCTGCCGGGGGTCGTGTACCGCGACATCGCCGGTCAGCCGATCGCCTCGGAGATTGCGATCGCCTTCCGCAAATACGAGCGGGCGCCCGCCGTCAACGCATTTCTGAAGTACGCGCGGAGCGCCAAAGGCCACGCATAGCCCATGCATAAACGCCGCGTCGCAAGCCGTGGTTCAACACGCGCGCCGCCTTTCGTTATATCCTGTCGGATATCACGGTAGGCTTCGTGGCTTGCGCAAGGGCCGCCCTTCGGGCGTTTGCGCCACGCGCGACGAAGCAAAACGAGCCAGCAGGAGCCAGTAGCAGTGCGCAGTCGATCCCCTTTGTCCGATCTCGTGGAACGCGGTCAACACTTCGCGACCGATATCTCGTCGACCCTCGTCGCGGTGAAGGCGGCGTCCGAGCGCGGGCGCGCCGAATCGATCCGCGATGTCGTCGATGCGTATCGGCGCCTGTACGGCAGCGTGCAGCGCTTCGTCGCGATGCTCACCGGCGATCGGCTGAATCTGGCGTCGGTCGGTACGTCGGGCTCGCACTCGCTGCACCAGTTGCTGTCGATCCTCGCGGAGCACGCGGGAGCGGCGGGCTTCGCGCGTCTGCGCGAACTGAAGGCTGCGATCAACGAAGCGCGCTCGGCGGAACAACTGCGCGACGCGATCTTCTCCGACGCGCTCAGCAACGATGTGCCCGCGCTGCGCAAGGTGGTGGCGGAACTCGAACGGCTCGACGCCGCGTTTATCGGCCTGTGCGTCGGCCATGTGCTGGAACAGCACGCCCGTACGCCGGGCAGCGAAATGGCCGCGCCTCCCGCCACGGCTGCGGCCGCCAGCCGGTGCGCCATCGCGCGAAGCACGGCTCTAGCCGCAGCCAATCCGGACAAAGCGCGCAGCACGCCCATCCTCGTCAGCTCAACCGACTAATTCGTCATTGCCGCACATGAACGCTTTCTCCTGCCCACCGTTATATCTATTCGAATACATCGCTAGCCGTACTCCCGCTGCGAGCATGCGCGTTCAGCGCGCCTGACACCGTCCCGGATTCGAGATCGCCATGCACACGCCCCCGTTCCGCCTTGCCCAACCCTCGCGTCTGAAACTGTCCGGAGACGAGCTTGCCGGTGCCGGCATCCGCGCCGCCGACCCTTGCTGCACGCCCGCGCAGGCAGCGCCTCTGAGCCGCACACGGCGCGTGCGCCTTTCCGAACTCGATGCGCATCTTCATTGCTCGATCATCGGGACCTGTCTGAGCACGCACGAGTTGCGCAAGCTGCTGCCCAAATTCACACCCCTCGACCGGCGCGACGCCAGCGACCTGGAGATTCATCATTGCGCGGTCGAGCTGGCGATCGAAGGCGGCCCAGGCGCCAAGGCGCTGCAAAAGCTGCTCGACGAGCACTACGCGGGTGCGATCCGCCGTTTCGACAAGGCCGCGGACGACGTCGACCTGCTCAAGCTCTGGAACGAAGCGCTGAAAAACGGCGACATTCCGCCGGCCTACTGGGCGTTGATGACGCATCCGTTCGCGACCATGCCGGTGCGCCAGAAAGCGTTCGGCGAATTGCACATGCTGTCGCATCTGGTGGGCGCGGCGAATCGCGCGGATATTCGCCGCCTGGTTGCACTGGAAGAAGAAAACGCGGCGCTCAAGGAGAAAGTCGAGCGGCAGCAGAGTCGCTTGCAGGAACTCAGCATGCAGCGCGACGCGTCGAGCGCCGCGCTGAACGAGCGCATCGCGCAACTCACCGCCCACACATCCCGGCCGATGCCTGCCGATGCCGCAGGACTCGAAGCAGAAGCACAACGGCTGCGCGACAAACTGGCCGACGCGGATCAGCGTGTCGCGTTGCATACCAGCCGTCGCGAGGCCGCCGAGCAACGTACGCTGCAGGAACAGGACGCCGCGCGCGCGTTGCGCGAGAGCCGCGATCGGGCGCTGACGCTGCTCAAGCTGGTGCAGAGCGAATGCGATACGCTGGAACGCGCGACCGTCGATGCGGCAGACCCCGCCAGTGACGCCGGTGCGCGCCGCGCGAGCCTCGAGCACGTGCGCGGCAAACGAATCGTGTACGTGGGCGGCCGGCCCGGCTCGAACGCCGCGCTCAAACGAGTGGTGGAAGCGGCCCGCGGCGAGCTGGTAGTGCACGACGGCGGCGTGGAAGATCGCAAGGGGCTGCTCGCGGCCGCGTTGCCGGGTGCGGATATCGTCGTGTTTCCGGTGGACTGCATCGACCACGATTCGATGAACACGCTCAAACGGATCTGCGAGCGGCATCAGATCGACTACCACCCGCTGCGCACAGCGAGTGTGGCGAGCTTCGTCGAATTGATGGCCCGCCTGCACCCGGAGCATCTCGCTCAACTCGGCAATCCGCCGCCTTCGGCGTTTTGCATCCGGCACGGCTGAGCGCCAGAAGCGCAAGCGAGGAGCCGCCGCTCAGGAACGGATCAGCCGGGTCAGCTCGGTGATCTGCTTCGCGCAACTGCGCCGGGCTTCGTCCTCGACATCGCGATACAGGCGGATGATGGTCTCGCCGACCGGCGTGAGCGTGCAGCCGCCGCCGGCTTGACCGCCCTGTTCCGATTGCGTGGCGGGCGACTTGAGCGAGCGGTTCAGTTCGTCGATCAAGAGCCACGCGCGCCGGTACGACATGTCGAGACTGCGCGCCGCCGCCGAGATCGAGCCGTATTCGCGCACCGCTTCAAGCAGATCGACTTTGCCCGGTCCGAGCGCGACCGCGTCGCCGCTACGAATGCGCATTCGGAAGCGCACTTCGGGGCGCGTCTTCGCGGATTTTTTCGCTGGTGTGGATTTGGTTTTTGCGGTGTCAGCCATGCGCGAAAGCATACACGAACCATCTCGCGCTGCCACCTGGCCGAACGGCCTTCAGCGGCCGTGCGGGAAGCAATGGCCGTAGTCCTCGCAGCCGGGACAACCCGGCGCGGGACCAGGCTGCACGCCCAACGAAAGCGCGCGTTGCGCGGCGAGGAATTTCTTCCACCGCAAGTTGGCGACATTCAGCGCGACGAGCGTCGGGAAATAGCGCGTCAACATCCACGTGACTTCTTCGCGGCCGGCAAGCCCGAGGTCGCGCCATAAGTGGTCGGGGCGCAGGCACGCGTGCGCGATGATCGTGGCGATGCAGTGCGCGTCGTCCGCGTGGACGGCGGCGCTTGCGTGGGTGAGCAGCAGTGCGTGAAGCGTGTGGACGAAGCTGGCGTTAATGTCCAAGCTGACCGCGAGCGGCAATGCGGGCGCAGCCGCGCGCGTGAAATGCCACGCCAGCAACCCGCGCCACTCGCGCGGCTGCAAGCCGAGCAACGCAAGTTCGTCATGCGCGTCGCGTGCGGCGATCAGCTTGGCGAACAGCCGGGTGTCGACGCAAGACGCGTCCGTTGCCAGGCTCAGCCATTTGTTCATGCATGCGGCAATTTGCGGGTCGAGCGGCAACTGCAACGGTTCGGCGCCGGAGTCGCCCAGGCCGCCAGCCGGTGCAGCATCGGCGGCATGAACGGCATTTGCAAGCGGATCGTCAGACATGGCGGCAACGCGATGAGCAATAACCGACCATCTTACGCCCCACGCGTCCACGCCACCTTAAGCGGATGGCGTCAGCACACGCGCCTCGATGCGCGCCAGCCGTTTGACGTGACGCGGGGCGGGCAGGATGTCCGAGCCGGAAAACAGGATCGGCGCGCCCTCGTCCGCGTCGAGCATGCGGCCACCGCATTCATAGGCGACCAGCACGTTCTCGCCGATCGGCGTATTGAACAGCTCGTGCCACGAAAACGTCACGACATAGCCATCCTGCCCGACCGCGATGAACACCGTGCGCTTGAACTCGCCCGGCACCTCGTTCGGCAGGCCGGCCTCCACGATCAAGGTCGTCAGTCGCACGCCGCGATACGCATCGACGCTGCGAATGAAGCGGTTGGTCGTGTAGCAGCGCAGATCGAACGGCGTGGCCATGAAGCTTTCGTAACGCTTCAGTTGTTCGAGGCTGAAAGACAGCGGCCGCTGAAACCGCCCGCTCAGCAAGAGCGCGCCGTCCACTGCGGCCTCGGCCATCATATTCACACTTTCCATACGCGGTTATCTCCAGCATCGGCGCTCAGGCGCCCTGTTCAATCGCTATGTCCGTGCGTATATTACGCTGCGCCGGCCGCATCGGTGCCGAACTGCGTCGATACACACTATATCGCCAGCGATATCGGCCACTGCGCCGGCCTCGTCTTTCGCGCCGTTCAGGAGAAACCATGCGCCTCTCACCCGCCCTGTGCCGCACCACCCGCCTCGCCTTCGCCGCCTGCGGCCTGGCTGCCGCGCTGGCCGGTTGCGGCGGCGACGAACTCACAGTCGCACCGCAACGTATTGCGCTCAGCGCGTCGCCGAATGGCATCGCGGTGCGCGCGTCGGACGGCGCGGCATTCATCACCGGCGATCAAACGAGCAGTGTGCTCTCGTCGCCCGACGCCCGTACTTTCGCGCACTACGCCAGCGTGCCGACGGTGGCCGGCCAGTCGAACAGCCTGAGTCAGTTGAGCTTCACCGACGACGGCACGCTGATGATCGAGCGCTTCGGCTTCGGCACGGCGAGCGCCGTGTTCAGCATCTCCGGCAAAGATACCGTCGCGGCATTGAGCGGCCCCGATCCAGCGCGGCGCCGCCTCGGTCTGATTTCGATCAGCTCGAATCGCCTGCTGTCGACGTGGTTCATCAAAAGCGGCAGCAATCCTGCGCAAGGCGGCCTGACCCTGATCACTTACGACTTGAATGCTCACACCGCGGTCGAGCGCGATCTGCTGACGGGGCTCGGCAAGCCGGTCGGCGTCGCGGTGTCGGGTGACACCGTGTATGTGTCGGACCAGGCCAACAACGACATCGTGAAAGCGAGTTTGAGCGCGCTGCTCGGCGCATCGCAAGCCGTCACACCCAGCGCAACGTTCGTGCAGATCAGCAGCCCCGACCTGACGGCCATCGACCCCCACGGCACGCTCTACACCAAATGCAATGCCACCGGCCTGTGCCGGATCGCGCAGGACGGCACCATCAGCGTGGTGGCAAACGACTTTCAGGACGCACGCGGCGTCGCCGTCGACGCGCCACGCGGCAGGCTGTATGCGATCGACCGCGCAGGCAGTACTGGCGGCACCAGCTACGTGCGGATCTTCCCGCTGAACTGACAAGATTGACACGATGGGCACGATACCGACGTCGTCGTCATCCAGCGCGCAACGCGGTAACGTCGTAATATAGCGCCCTTAATAACGTATCGGGGTTATCGCATGATTCGCAAGCTGCTCGCTTCTCTCGTGGTCGTCACCGGCATCGTGACGACCGGGCCCGCCTTCGCACAGGACAACACGGTCAACGTGCTGTACGCCGGCTCGCTCGTCAACCTGATGGAGCGCAGCATCGGCCCCGCGTTCGAGAAAGCCACCGGCCAGCAGTTCCGCGGCTATGCGGCGGGTTCGAACAAGATCGCCAATGAGATCAAGGGCAAGCTGCGGCGCGGCGACGTGTTCATCAGCGCGAGTCCGACAGTGAACAGCAGCCTGATGGGCGACGCGAACGGCAACCACGTCACGTGGTATGTGAATTTCGCCGAATCGCCGTTGATGATCGGCTATAACCCGCAGAGCAAATTCGCGTCGCAGTTCAAGAGCAAGCGCTGGGACCAGGTGCTGCAGCAGCCGGGCATCCGTATCGGCCGGACCGATCCGAAGCTCGATCCGAAGGGCGCGTTCACCGTCGAAATGATGACCAAGGCGGCCGAGCTCTATCATCAGCCCGACCTCGTCGAGAAGACGCTGGGCGCCGCCGAAAATCCCGAGCAGGTTCTGCCCGAGGAAACGCTGGTGGGCCGCCTGCAATCCGGCCAGCTCGACGCCGGCTTTTTCTATTCGACCGAAACGTCCGACCTGAAGATTCCGGCACTCCGCCCCGCGCCTGAATTGCAGGCCAAGGCGACCTATACGCTGACGGTCCTCGGCGACGCGCCGAACCACGGTGGCGCGGTCAGCTTCGTCGATTTCCTGCTGAGCGAGCAAGGCCGCGCGCTGCTCAAGCAGCACGGCGTGGACGTGATCAAACCCACCGTGAGCGGCAACCTGCAGGCGATGCCGCCTTCGGTGCAGGCCGTGATCGACGCCGCGGCGCAATAAGCGATGAAGCGCGCCGCTGCGCGACCGCTGCTGTGGCTGGCGGCGCTGCTGGCCGTCTATCTGTGCGCTCCGTTCGTCGCGAGCGTGCCGCAACTCGGCGCGGCGGATTGGGCGAACGTCGACTGGCGCGCGACGTGGTCGGCGGTCGGCGTGTCGGCGGCGAGCGCCACGGTGGCCTCGCTCGTGATCCTGCTCGGCGGCGTGCCGCTCGGTTATTTTCTGGCGCGCGCGAGTTCACGCAAGATGGCGCTGCTCGGCTTCGTCGTGCAGTTGCCGCTCGCGCTGCCGCCGCTCACGAGCGGCGTGCTGCTGCTGTTTCTGCTCGGCCCGTATAGCGGAATCGGCCGCCTCACCGGCGGCGCGCTGACGGACTCGTTCGCCGGCATCGTGCTGGCGGAGGTCTTCGTGGCCGCGCCGTTTCTGATCATCGCCGCGAAGTCCGCGTTCACCGCCGTCGACCCGGTGCTCGACGACGTCGCCGCGACGCTCGGCCATCATGCGGGCAGCCGCTTCTTCCGCGTAATGCTGCCGGTGGCGTGGCCGGCGATTCGCGCCGGACTCGCTCTTGCATGGCTGCGCGCGTTCGGCGAATTCGGCGCGACCGTGATGGTCGCGTATCACCCGTACTCGCTGCCGGTCTACACGTACGTGGTGTTCGGCGGTCAGGGGCTGCCGGCGATGATGCCCTTGCTGTTGCCCACGCTCGCGATCGCGATCGTCTGCGCGGCTTTGTCGATTTACAGCCTTCGGCAAAAGCCTGCGGCCGACCAGACCGAAAACGGCGACGACGTGCTGGAACCCGCCACCAATCTCACCGCGAGCCGCGGCGACGCCAGCGATCTCCGCCTCGCGTTCCATCTGCGGCGCCAGTTGGGCGCGTTCGACCTCGACATCGCGTGGACGCCTGCCACACGGCGGCTCGCGATCATCGGGCCGTCGGGCTCGGGCAAATCGCTGGCGCTGCGTCTGATCGCGGGGCTCGAATCGAACGCGTCGAGCAGCGTCCAGCTCGGCTCGACCGGGCTGGATACGCTGCCGCCCGAGCGTCGCCAGATCGGCTATATGCCGCAAGACTACGGCCTCTTTCCGCACATGAGCGTGGCGCGCCAACTGTCGTTTCCCGTCGACGCCGATGCCGCCAGCGCGCGTTACTGGCTCGATCATCTGGGCCTCGCGCCGCTGGTCGGGCGGCTGCCGCATCAGCTGTCATTCGGTCAGCGGCAGCGGGTGGCGCTCGCGCGTGCGTTGACGCGGCATAGCGAACTGCTGCTGTTCGACGAACCGTTCGCCGCGCTGGATACGCCGCGCCGGCGTCTGTTGCAGCAATCGTTGAGGGCGTTGCAGCGCGAAATCGCCGCGGTGACGATCATCGTCACGCACGATCCGGACGAAGCTGCGTTGCTGGCCGATGAGGTGCTGGTCGTCGAACAGGGGCGCGTGTTGCAGGCGGGCTTTATCGCTGACGTGTTCGAGAGGCCGGCTTCGATGCGCGTGGCCGCCCTGCTCGGTCTGCATAACGTCGGCGAAGGGTCGATGAACGCAGCGGGCCAGGTGGAGATCAGCCACGGCTTGGCGGTCGGCGCGGGTGAAGGCAAATGCGTAAGCGGACAGGGTATGGATCTCGCCGCGGGCCAGCGCGTCATGTGGCGCGTGTCGTCGCATGCGTTGGCCGTCGCGTCGCAAGGCGCGCATGCGGGCGTGGTCGAGGCGGTCGAATTGCGGCGCGGCGAGCGCTATGTTCGCGTGAATATCGCCGGGGTGCGCTTCGACATGGCTAGTGAAGATGCCGGCTTGCGCGAGGGCGCGCCGTGCCGGATCGATATCCGCGCGGCGGGCGTGACGGTGTGGCCCGCGGGCGGTCCGCGCTAGACTTCGCCCGCGTGCGCGCGGCTCCTGATCTCCGCGAGCGATACGTCAACCAGCAACCTGCCGGAATCGAACACCGTCACCAGCGCGTCTTCCCATTCGCCCCGCTCGTCCTGCCCGCCCGCGGTGGGCAGCGTCACCGACCGGTACTCGCCCGTGCGGCGATTCACCAGCAGCGTCAACCGGCCTTTCATCGAGCGCTTGCCGGCGTCCGTGACCGGGTCCTTGTGCACATCGTGCCACTTGTCGCCGAGGCGGATCGCGGAGCACTTCATCGCGAAGCGCTGCGTATCGCGGTTGATCTGCTGCAACAGCGCGCCGCCCATGCCGAACACGATGTTGTCGGCCGCGAAACCGGCCTCGTCCATTGCGGCGAGAATCGCCTCGATCGAATCCGGATTCACGCCGTCGCCCTGAATCACGCGCACGTTGTTGAGCACGCGCCGCCCTTTGCTGTTCACCACCGAGCCGAACGATGCATCGAGCGCGCGCAACGTCTGCAACACAATCGTGCGCGGGTCGCCGGAGTCCGGCCGGATCACCAGCGTGCCGCCGGAATCGAGCACCGCCTGCTTCAACTCGGTGCCCCACACGTCGAGCGCGGCGAATAGATCGTAGGAGTCGGACACCACCGAGACGATCGCACCCGGCCTGCCGAAGCGCGCAATCATATTTCGGAACGCGTCGGTTTCGCGTTCGCGGCCCCACGACGTGATCGTGCTGTGCTCGGCCGCCGGCACGGAAAACGCCGCCATGGCTTCGTTGTAGTAGTGGTTCGCGGCCACCACCCCGAGCACGGTGTCCGAACCCATGAAACTGACCAGATGCGCGGCGCCGCCGATCGCCGCCGACTCCGCGCTCGACACCCCGCGTGCGCCGAAGTCGTGCAGCTTGAACGGCAATTGCGTGAGGTCGTCGCTACTCTTTTGCAGGTACGCGCGGATCGTTTTGCGCAGATGCCAGCTTTGCGTCGCCACCGTGATCGGATACCACACGCGCATCAGCATGGTCTCCAGATACGAAGCCAGCCAGAACACCTGCGGATCGTCGCATTCGACCGTGACCAGCACGTTGTGCGTCGGCACCACCGAGCCTTCCGGCACAGCGCGAATCCGCACCGGCAGATAGCCGCCGCGCTGTTCGACCACGTAGCGCCAGCCCGCCTCGTTGAACGGCTCGCCGTGCGCGAGGAAAAACGTTTTGGCCTCGTCGATCATGGGGGCCGTGACCGGACGGCACAGATACTCCTTGATCAGCATTTGCAGGCCGAAGAACAGCGTGCGGTCGTAGCGGCCGCCGCGCGACTCGATGTACGAGAACATCGCCGACGCTTCGGGCGGATATTGCAGATAGTGCGACGCCTTGTACGAATCCGTGTTGAGGATCGGATTGGACAGGATCGAAGCGATGTCGTTAAGACCGCGGGTCATGTTCGGCATGGACGAGGCTGCGCTCAGGTGATTTTCTCGAAGGGCAAGCGGACGGACTGCGTGCCTTAACCATACACCGTCAAAATACGCCGGGAAGCACCCGGAACCGTACCTTGTTGCGGTACACGCGGTAGTGCTCGTCGCGTCCGACGGCAGCTTCTCCCCAGGCACGATGCGCCTCACCTACAGTGCGAACTGGCAGCCGTAGACGATCATGTTCTGGATGCCGAAATTCACCAGCAGAGAGTCACTGTCCAACAGGAAGCAGTCAAGGTACATCGGATGGCGCCCGAACCGGTATGCTCCGCGCGATACGACGCCGCAATCGGCCGGCGGGATGCCGAACGAGCGGCGCAGCGCCGCCTTCGCGAACAGCTACCGGACCGCACGGAATGCGTCACGAGTGATCCGCCGCGGGGGCTGGCACGTGGACAGACTCAAATCCCCGGCTTCAATTGCGGCGGCAGGTTCGGCCACGTCGTCAACAACCGGCCGATCATGCTTTTACGGCGCTCGGCAGCCGCCGGCAACAGCATACCGGCGAGCAGACCGATGCCTTGCGCGAGCGCGCTGTCGCGGGCCAGCGTCACGAGCGGCACGCCTCGGCTGAGCGCGTCGTTGACCTGCTTGTCGTCGCGCGGCAACTGATGCGCGACTTTCGCGCCAAGCGTTTTTTCCAGCATCGGCAGATTGATCTGCGCATTCTTGTCGTACTGATTGACCACCACGCGCACCTTGCTGGCCGGATAGCCCAATTCCCTGAAGATGTCGAGCATGCGGCGTCCGCCGTGCAGATAAAGCGGGTTCTGCCGCACGACCATGCAAATCGCGTCGCTGTGATCGAGTGCGTGGATCGTCAGCGCGTTGAGGCTCGCGCCGACATCGATCAGCACCGCGTCATAGCGCTCGCGCACCAGCGCGAGAATCGGCTCCAACTGCGCCGGCAGCAACGCGGCGGCCTTGAGCGGATCGCCCGCGCCCGCCAGCACGTCCAGGTTCGCGTGCACGGGCATCAAGCACGAATCGAGCAACGCGGCGTCGAGCCGCTCGATCTGCGAGCACAGATCGGCGAGGGTCGTCGGCGGCGGCCGGTCGACCATCAGCAGGCTCGCGTCGGCGAATTGCTGGCTCAGATCGATCAGCAGCACGCGCCGGTCGCGCTGCCCGGCGAGCGAACAGGCGAGATTGACGGCGACCATCGTCGTGCCGCTGCCGCCCTTGCTCGACGTAAGCGCCACGACCCGTCCCGCGCGGCGGCCTGGCGCGTTTTTCTTCGCGTCGATCCGGGTCAGCGCCGCCGTAACCGTCTGCGAGTCGAGCGGCCATGACAGGACGTGCTGCACGCCGATGCGCAGCGCCGCGCCCAGCAACGCGGTGGACGGCGCCGGTGTCACCAGTATGCAATGCAGCGCCGGCCAGCACCCAAGCGCTTCTTCGATGCCGCCGAGTTCGCGCGTGTTCAGATTCGAGTCGTCGACGATCAGCAGATCGGCGCTGCGGATCACGCGCGAATGCGCGTGCAGTTGCCGGAGCGTGCCGTACACCGTGCGCAGCCGGTAGCGCACGCCGCTCTCTTCCAGCCGCGCGACGATGTGCTGCGCGTGTTCGGTACTGGCGGCAATCAGGAAGATGTCGATCATGTCGGGTCTCCGCCGGTCTGCCTCCGCCGGGTGGGCCAAGCCACGTCGACTACGGTCGACGCTCGGAATTATTCTTCGAAATCGAACGGGTAAATCCACTCGCCGCGGTCGCCGTTCCGTTCCGGACTGCGTTCCGGGGTGCGTTCGCGCTGCACCGGCATCTCGTAGACCGCGTCGCGCAACCCGTCGCGCTGCAACTCGGCCTGCGCTCCGCGCTCGAGCGTCCCGGCGATCACCAGCGTCAGCAGATCGGGCGCCGGTGCCGCGAACAGCGCGGCCGGCGCGGCAACGTGCCGGCGGTAGCGAAACCCGGTTGCACCCATGGCGGCTCGATGGTCCAACCGCGCTGCGTCGATCGGCTCACGAATCAGCTTTTTCATGACATCCCCCGAAAAATGGGCCAGGCCCTGGCCACGTCAAGGTGGCCGTGCCCGCGCAACCGCGCGGACACGGCACCCAGTTCACTTCATAACTCGTCTCTCTACGGAGACTAGCGGCCTCTCCTCGCTTCTTCGCGCCCGGCCGGTCCTGTCCGTGCGCTGTCCCTTCGTTGTTCAGTCCGTCGCTCGCAAACAGCATGAACATCGCGAGCGCGCAACCTGTCGTTATTGCGCTCCCCTTCGCGTCCGTCGGTAAAAAACGGAAAAAGCGGCTCGATCAATTTTTTACGTCGTCCGGTTATGAATGGCCGATATCGCTATCCATCACTCATCCGCTTTTTAATTCGACGTCCGTTTTATTGACCCCGCCACCGCCTCGCAACGCACATTGGCTTCCCCGGCCATGCTCGCGAAGCGTTCGTTTGCCGCCGGTCTGCTTTTTTCACCGTATGCCCCGTGGTGCTTTGAACCGGGCGGCAACGCATTCTTTTGCTGCGCAGACCTTATTGCAACGGCTATGCCATGTTCCCGAAAACCCATGAGCAGCCACGCCTTGCGCTGCGTTGCACTCAGGCTTGACGCGTTTCGCATCGCACATTGATTCGTTCATGACACGCGAATGGGATGGCCTCCTGGCACGGCCGAAACTCCGTTGCCGCGGCCCGAACCCGCGTCAGGCGGCGCGCGCCGCGCCCGGCCACGCAATGCGCCTCGGCCCGGTCGAAATTGCCGTCCCGCCGATCCGCCGCGCCCCGTTCGCCAGGCCATGCCGAATATGTAGCAGACTTGAGACACGCTCCATCGAGATCTGCGAATCCGCGCCGGCTTAACCCCAGCGCGAATTGCATGGTTATGTTGGATGCCTCGCATAACGGGGATTGACCAAACGTTTATTAATCGGCCATACCGACACCATTTCGCGAAAATGCTTTCTTGATCCATATTTGTTTGTATGGCGCTCTCAGGCGCTTTCGCTTATCTTTAAGCCATTGCGCCAATTAGAGCGCCTGTTTCAGGTCACCGAGGCAAGAAACGGTTTTGTGATTCGGGGAAAAGTCCTCTGGCGGTTTCAGTAATGAACGCTGTTGCCGCTACCGGTCCAACGTGTAGCATCTCGCGGTTTGCGCCGCCCGCTCCATGCCCCCGCCATTGCAGCTACTGAAGCGTCGTCGCCGGGCTGCCACAGCCGGTCCCGAACATCCGCAAGCCGCACCCGATCCGTGCAAACGGGCGTGGCGCGGTTTGCCTGACTGAAGGTCGGCGTTGCCCGCCGGTGTGTCCTCTATGTCGAACAGCAGTCCTGAGAGCAGCATTGAACCGGGGGTAACATGACTACGCCTTGCACGCCTGTCGACACTGAGCGCACCGTGTTGTACGTGTCGAACTCGCCCGATCAGAAGCTCGTCGAGTTTCTCGCGGCGTCCGGCTGGCAAGCCGTGCACGCGAAAAGCACGGCAGCCGCCGAACGCCTGATCGAGCGCGGCAACATCAAGGTCGGTCTCGTGCAACTGCCCGACGACTGCACGTCGCAGCATCTGTCCGCGCTCGCATCATGCATGCGGCGCGCCGAAACCAACTGGGTCGCGCAGATCGTGCCGGGGCAGACGGAAGACGAACTGATCAGCCGCTTCATCCTCGATTACTGCTTCGATTTCGTCACGCGGCCCTGGCTGAACGACCGGCTGATGTTCGCGCTCGGCCATGCGCATGGACTGTCGAGCCTGCGTCAGGCCCGCGTCACGCCGGAGCCGTCGCTCGGCCGGCACGGCATGGTCGGCCAGTGCGAGCCGATGCAGCAGCTCTACCGGCGCATCGACAAATGCGGCGTGACCAACGCGCCGGTGTTCGTCGCCGGCGAGTCGGGCACCGGCAAGGAGCTGACCGCTCGTGCGATTCACGAGCGCTCGCCGCGCGCCGGCCGCGCGTTTGTGGCAATCAATTGCGCGGCGATTCCGCCGAGCCTGCTGCAAGCCGAGCTGTTCGGCCACGAACGCGGCGCTTTCACCGGCGCGCTGCAACGCAAGATCGGCCGGATCGAAAGCGCGCACGAGGGCACCCTCTTTCTCGATGAAATCGGCGACATGCCGCACGAATGCCAGGCAGTCCTGCTGCGGTTTTTGCAGGAGGGCACGATCGAGCGGCTGGGCGGCAGCGGGCCGATCCATGTCGACGTGCGCGTGATCTCGGCGACTCACGTCGATCTGGACAAGGGGGTCGAGGACGGCCGTTTCCGCTCCGACCTGTATCACCGCCTGTGCGTGCTGCGCCTCGTCGAGCCGCCGTTGCGCGAGCGCGGCGGCGACATCAAGCTGCTAGCCAACTACGCGCTCAGCATGTACCGGCAAGATGGCGCGCGCAAACTGCGCGGTCTGTCGAGCGACGCGATCGTCGCGATGTCGAACTATCAGTGGCCGGGCAACGTGCGCGAGCTGATCAACTGCGTGCGGCGCGCGGTCGTGATGAGCGAAGGCCGCTTCATCACCGCGAGCGATCTCGGCTTGCCCGAAGCGGACAACGGCCCGGCGGTGACGCTCGCGGAAATCCGCAGCAAGGCGGAAAAGAACGCGATCGAACACGCGCTGCAGCGCCACGGCTACAAGCTGTCCGAAGCGGCCGCCGAACTCGGCATTTCGCGCGCGACGCTATACCGTTTGATGCACGCGAACCGGCTGCATCAGGAGCCGGCCGGCGGACGCGCGTCGAACCCGAACGGCGGCGGCACGGATGCCGGCGACGAGGGGCAGCGGCAAGCGCCTTCGCTGGTGTGAGCGGGCGGAGTGCGCCAGGCATTGCACACTTCATCACGCGGTGAAACATCGCAACCGGAGGGCGGCCATACTGGCCCCCAAGCGTTCATCCCTGGACGCAACCGGGAGCTTGCATATGGCGATCACCTGCTTTATCCGCTATCAGATCGACCCGTTCCAGCGCGACGCCTTCGACGAGTATGCGCGTAACTGGGGCCGCATTATTCCGCGCTGCGGCGGTCATCTGGTCGGCTACTTCCTGCCGCACGAAGGCACCAACGACATCGCGTGGGGTTTGATCGCGTTCGACAGCCTCGCGGCTTATGAGGCCTATCGGGCGAGGCTGCGCGCCGACGCCGAGGCGCTCGATAACTTCAGGCTCGCGCAGACGAAGCGCTTCATTCTGCGCGAAGAGCGCACGTTTACCGAAGTGGTTGAAGGGACGTTCGGCGTTGCGCCGGCTGGGACGATGGGCGCGATGGGCACGGCGTGATTGTGGTTGCGCGGTTGGCGCGGCGTTGCGCTGTCGCTCCAGCCGTTCGGTAAATCGCCCAAACGGAGCTGATGCACGGCTCTCCGCTAGCGGAAACACCGCCCGCCGCCGCACTGGGTTGCATCGCCGTCGACATGTTTTTTCGGCGTTTTCAGGCCAAGCGACGCCTGAAACACAATCGGCACGAAACGCGAAAGCTCGTCGAAAAGCGCGTCGGCGACTCGCGTGACTCGTGCCGCGTGCCCTCCACGCCCTCGCCTGCCGCGCGCGACCGTGCCCGACGCACGCCCGCGATGCCGCCCCCGCCGACTGGCAAGCTTCCCGCTACCCTCTGAACCCGGAAGTTGGCTTCAGCCGCCCCGCGTCGGTTATTGTTACGGGTTACGCTGACAACGCCACGCTCACGCATCGCGCAACCGCCCTTAACCGGTATTGGGGCCGCATCCGGCGGCCGCGCCAGCGGAACTTGTACGATAGACCCGTGTCGGTTCATGGCCACGCCGCCGAACGCATCCACGCGTTTCGGCACAATTGTCCGCACCTGGTACCCCGCCTTACACCCTATGCGCAAAATATTCCACGTCTGGTTTTTCATTCTTCTCATTTTGGGCGCCGCGCCGGCCGTAGCCGTCGATGCCGTACAAGCCGCCCCCACAGCCCCCGCGTCCGGTAACGCGGTCAGCCTGACGCCCGCGCAGGCTCGCGACGCGCTCGCCGTGCTCAACGACCCGAAACGCCGCGCGCAAGTCGCCGATACGCTGCAGGCGATCGCCGCCGCCGGCGCGCTGAGCGCGCCGCCCGCCGCTTCGGCAGCCGGGCCGGCGTCAGCCCCGGCGGCGGCCAGCGGCGCTGCCGCGCTCGTCCCCGCCGCTTTCACGTCGAACGGGCTCGCGTCGCAATTGGCCCGCCAGGGCGCGCATTGGGTCATGCATCTCGGCAAGTCCCTGCGCGGTTCCGTGGCCGCGCTGCTCGACCTCGCGTCGGTGCGCGCGTGGTGGAACTGGCAATTGAGCAACCCGCATGCGCGCGCCGTGCTGGTCAACGTCGTGTGGTCGCTGCTGGCCGCGCTGGCGCCCGCCCTCGTGCTGGAATGGCTCGCGCGGCGCGTGTTGCGCCGCGCCTATCAGGCGCTCGCCGCACGCCACGAACGGAACGAACCGGAGATGGACGGCGCGCGAGAGGCCGCTGCGCCTGTCGACACTGCGCCGCCGTCCCGCACGCCGGGCGCCGCGCCGCCGCTGCCGCCGCTGCCGACCGGGCCCGTGCCGCCGGTGCTGGAAGCTGAAGCTCAGGCCGTCGCCGCCGCTCCGGTTCCCGCTGCCGCTAAAGACAAAGACATTGAAGCCCAGGGCAAACGCAACGCCACACATCACTGGACGCTGCTGCAACGCCTGCCGCGCGCGCTGCTGGTCACCTTGCTGCGGCTGGTGCCGCTCGCGGTGTTCGTCGGCGCGGCGAGCGCGCTGCTGTCGATCTTCACCACCGGCGGCACGCCGCAAGACCGCGCGATCGACTCGCTGATCGACATCTACGCACTGAGCCGCGTGATCGCGATCATCGGCAGCTTCTTTCTGCAGCCCACCGCGCCGCGCCTGCGCCTGGTGCGGATGGGCGACGCGTGGGCCGTGTTCGTGCAACGCTGGATCGTGCGGATCGTCAGCGTGGCGGGCGCCGGTGTGGCGCTCGCCGAAGTCGCGCAATCGCTCGGTCTGAACGACGCCGCGCATCTCGCGCTGTTGAAGGTGGTCGCGCTCGCCGGTCACGTGATGATCTCGATCCTGGTCCTGCAGTGCGCGAGGCCGGTCGGCGATCGGATCCGCGCGCGCTTCGCGAAGCGCGACTCGCTGGAAATGTTCGGCAATGCGCTCGCCGATGCCTGGGCGTGGTTCACGGTCGTCATCGTGATGGCGCTGTGGTTCGTGTGGGCCTTCGACGTGCAGAACGGCTATCACGCGCTCGTGCATATCGGCGGGTGGACGCTGGCAGTCCTGGTGGGCGCGCGGCTCGCGTCGATCGTGATCTTCGGTGCGCTGGCCCGGCTCTTTCACGTGCAGGACGAGCCGGAGAAGTCGCTCGTGCATCAGCACGCGTACCGCTACTACCCGCTGCTGCGGCGCGTGATCGGCTGGGTGATCGGCATCGTCACCGCGTTCGCGCTGTTGCAGGTGTGGGGCGTCGACGTCGTCGACCTGTTCCGCGCCGGCACGATCGGCCACCGGCTCGCGTCGGCGCTCGCCACCATTGGCGTGGCCGCGGTCGTCGCGCTGATCGTTTGGGAAGTCGTCAATGTGACGGTCGAACGGCGGCTGAACAGCTGGACCACGAGCGGCGATCTGATGCGCGCCGCGCGCCTGCGCACCCTGCTGCCGATGCTGCGCAGCGCGCTCTTCTGCGTGATCGCGCTGGTGGTGGTGCTGACCGGCCTGAGCGAACTCGGCGTGAACATCGGGCCGCTGCTGGCGGGCGCGAGTATCTTCGGCGTCGCGCTCGGTTTCGGCTCGCAAAAGCTGGTGCAGGATTTCATCACCGGCATTTTTCTGCTGATGGAAAACGCGATGCAGGTCGGCGACTGGGTCACAATGGCGGGCGTATCGGGCACCGTCGAATATCTGTCGATCCGCACCGTGCGGCTGCGCGGCAGCGACGGGTCGCTGTTCACCGTGCCGTTCAGTTCGGTGTCGACGGTGAACAACACGAATCGCGGGCTCGGCAATGCGGCGGTGCGGGTCAATATCGTGTTCGGCCAGGACGTCGATCTGGCGATCAATACGCTGAAGGAAATCGGCGCCGCGCTGCGCGAGGACGAAAAGTTCAAGGACGGCATTCTGTCGGACTTCGCGTTCTGGGGAGTGGATGCGGTGGACGGCTCGGCCGTCACGCTGGCCGGCCAGATGCAGTGCCGCGACACCGCGCGCTGGGGCGTGCAGCGCGAATTCAACCGGCGCATCGTCGACCGGTTCCGCGAAGGCGGTATCGAGATCGCGAATCCGCAGCGCCATCTGCTGACATGGGACCCGGAAAGCGAGGCGGCCAGAATTGAAGCCGATGAACGGTCCTGGCCGGCGTCGAAGGACACGCTCACGCCAACCTCGCCCGCCGACGATGCTTCGCGGAGCACCGCGACGCGTAAAGGCGACGCGCCGGTCGAAGATCAGATTCCGGTCGATCCCAAGCCTGCGGGTGGTCCGGGAACGCCTGGCAATCCGGTGACGACTTCGCCGCACGAGTGAAGCGACGCGCGCGACCGACGTTCTGCGGCCACACGCGGTAACGCGCGCTAGCCCTGCGCCCGCGCGTAGCGATGCGATGCGATGCGCAGCCCGCCGCGTCATGCAATTGCGCAACGCACAGCGCGCGAAGTACAACGCGTCAACCTGTGAAACATCAGCGCCGCTACCGCACCTGCCACCAGCGCGGCAACAACCGCCGCACCTCGGGCCGCCGGTACCGGTCGTCGATCAGATGCACGACGCCCTGATCCTGCTCCGTGCGGATCACGCGCCCGGCGGCCTGCACCACCTTCTGCAAGCCCGGATACAGATACATGTAGTCGTAGCCGTTGCCGAACCTGGCGTCCATCGTGCGGCGCATCTGCTCGTTGACGTCGTTCATCTGCGGCAAGCCGAGCGTGGCGATGAACGCGCCGATCAACTGCTGGCCGACCAGATCGACGCCTTCCGCAAACGCGCCGCCGAGCACCGCAAACCCCACGCCCTGATGCATGGTCCGAAAGCGTGCGAGAAACGCGTCGCGCGCGGCTTCGTCCATGCCGGGCTCCTGAGTCCAGACCGGCAAATCCGGATGCCGCTCACGCATCAACTCGACCACCTGTTGCAGGTACTCGAAACTGCTCAGGAACCCCAGGTAATTGCCGGGTTGCGCCGCATACTGCTTCGCGATCAGATCGACGATCGGCGCCAGCGAGCGCTCGCGGTCGCGCCAGCGCGTCGATACATTGCCGGCCACGCGCACCTGCAACTGTTCCGCGCGAAACGGCCCTTCCACGTCGAGCCATTGCGTCTGCTCTGGAAGCCCCAGGGTGTCGCGATAGAAATGGTGCGGGCTGAGCGTGCCGGAGAACATCACGGTGGTGCGCGCAGCCGCATAGCGCGTCGCGAGAAACGGCGCCGGGATCACGTTGCGCACGCATAGCGTGGCGCTGGTCTTGTCGCGCGGCGCGTAACGGTCGGTGGTAAGCGTCACGTCGAAAATCGAATGTTCGCCGAACTGCTCGGCCAGCGCGACAAAATGCATCGCGTCGAAGAAAAAGCGCAGCGACGCTTCGTCGATCGAAAGCGGCGCTTCGGCGAGCTGATCCGTGACCGCGCCGATCAGGTTCTGCGCCGCCGTCAGCAGTTTGCCGGGCACGTCGGCATAGACCTGATACGTGTCGGTCTGCGCGCGTTTGAGCGCACTCCATTCGCGCTGCAAGCGTTCGAGCGGCTTGCGCAAACTGGCCGGCGCAGTCTTGCGCGCGAGCCTGAACGCCGCCTGATCGAGCGACGCCGTGTACATCCGCCGCGCGCGGTCGAGCAGATTGTGCGCCTCGTCGACCAGCACGCCGACGCGCCACTGATTGATCTGCGTGAGCGCGTAAAGCATCGCGCTGCCGTCGTAGTAGTAGTTGTAATCTCCGATTACGACGTCGGCCCAGCGCGCCAGTTCCTGAGCCAGATAGTACGGACAGACCTCGTGCGCGAGCGCCGCTGCGCGCACCGCCGCGCGATCGAGACGCGGCCCCGCCAGCGCCGCGCTGCGGGCCGCGTCGAGCCGGTCGTAGAAGCCGCGCGCGAGCGGACACGACTCGCCGTTGCACGCTTTGTCGGGATGCTCGCAGGCTTTGTCGCGCGCGACCAGCTCCAGCGTTCTCAACGGCAACGGCGCACCGCGCGACGCGGCGCTTTGGTGCAGCGTTTCGATCGCGCCGAGCGCGAGCGAGCGGCCCGGCGTCTTCGCGGTCAGGAAGAACACCCGGTCGATCTGCTGTGCCCCAAACGCCTTGAGCAGCGGGAAAATCGTCGCGAGGGTCTTGCCGATACCGGTGGGCGCTTGCGCCATCAACGGCTTGCCGTCTCGCGCCGCGCGATACACCGACACCGCCAGTTCGCGCTGCCCGCTGCGAAACTGCCCATGCGGAAACTGCAACGCACCGAGCGCGGCGTTGCGCGCGGCGCAATGCGCCTCTTCCTGCACCGCCCAATCGAGAAAGCGTTCGCATTGCTCGACGAAGAAAATCTCCAGTTCGCGCGCGGTATGCGTTTGCGTCAACAGCGTTTCCTTCTGACTGCCGATCTCGAAGTACACCAGCGCAACCGTCAATTCGGCGAGCCCGCGCGCGCGGCACAGCAGATGACCATACACCAGCGCCTGCGCCCAATGCAGCGCGCGGTGATTGGCGGGCATCCGCTCCAGATCGCCGCGATGCGTCTTGACCTCTTCGAGACGGTTGGCGGCCGGATCGTAGCCGTCGGCGCGTCCGCGCACTGTCAGACCCCGATGCGTGCCCGTCAGCGTGATTTCGCTTTCGTAGCCGCTCGCGCGCCGCCCGGCGACCGTTACGTGACCGGCCATGCCTTCCAGCGAGGTTGGCGCGGGTGTGAAGCGCAGATCCAGATCGCCGCGTCTCGCGGTGAACTCGCACATCGCGCGCACGGCCACCACGTAGGTCATGCCGCTGCCCCAGTGCCGATCGTTGCGATGGTCTGCGCCATGGCTTCAGGTTCCAGGAGCGCTTCTTCAGCCCACCGCACGTCGAGCACCCGCACCGGCATCCCATGCTGCGCGCAGTACGCGAGCCAGCGAATCTGATTGTCCTGCAAGCGATCGCCGGGGCCCTTCACTTCGATCAGCTCATAGCGGCGTTCGGCCGGCCAGAAGCGGATCAGGTCCGGCAAGCCCGAACGGTTGCCGCGAATATCGCGCAGCAGACGCTCGAACCACAGCCTCAGATGCGCGGCGGGCAAACAGTCGAGCGCCATTGCGATGAGTTCCGGCGTAAGCAGCCCCCAGAAGACGAACGGCGATTGCAGCCCTGCCTTGCTGCGCAGATGCCGCAGAATCGTCTCGCGATAGACGCCGCTATCGAGTTGCGCAAGACACGCGGCGAACTGTTCCGCGCGGCGCGCGTGAAAATCCGGCGCGTGCAGATCGGCCGGGCCGCGCTGGAACGGATGAAAAAACGCGCCGGGCAGCGCCGCGAAAACCGGCTCCCAACACAGCAAGCCGAACAGCGAGTTGATCAGCGCGTTTTCGACGTAGTGCACCGGCGCGGCCTCGCATGTCAAATGATCACGCGCGACGTATTCGACCGCTTGCGGCGTCTCGGGCTTCGGCAACACCAGCGTGCTGCGCTCGACCGGCCGAGCGGCCGGCAAGCGTTGCGCCGGTTCGCCGCGCTTGCGCCGCAAACGCGGCAACATGCGCGCGATGCGCTGCGCCTCTTCTTCGCTTTCCGGCGCGACGGCTGCTTGCGAGGCCAGCGCGAAGGCTTCGTCGAAGCGCTCGCTGCGTTCGAGCACTCGCATGCGTCGGTGGCGCGCGCCGGGCCACGCGCAGCCTTCATAAACAGCGAGCGCGGCGCTCCAGTCCTGGCGACGCTCGCAATCCTGGCCGATACGGAACAGCAATTTCGCGCGACGCGTTTCGAGCCACGGGTTCGCGGTTTCGATCGCGGCGACGGTGGCGACGAGTTCTTCGTGCGCCGTCGCGGCGCCGTCGATGGAAAGCCACTCCAGTGCTTCGCGGCACGCATGCAGCGCGAGATAGGCGTCGATGTCCGCGCGTTGCTGGAACGCGCGCGACGACGGTGAGAACGCCACCTTTTCGTACTGGAACACGCCGAGATCGGCGAGCACGAACTCCGACCAGTCTTGCTGCAAGTTGCCGAAGAACATCAGACGCAGCCGTTCGCAAAGCGGCGCAATGACGACGTGAAGGACGCGGTCCGTGGTCTGCGCATGCCATACGGAAAGTGGGCGCTGCGGTCCGCTTTGTGCCTCGCTATTGCCTGCATAAAACGGTCGCAACGTTTCAAGCGGATCCGGCTTGCGCAAGCTCTTTGCACCGGGAATCAACACAAGGGCTTCCGCGAATATCTCCAGCAACTGGGCGCGTGTGCTGAGCGCGAACAGATCGTCGAGTGTGAGGGCCGGTTCGGTATCGATCCAGCCGAGCGCCGCCATCGGCGCGGCCGCCTGCAACGGACAGCCGATCTCGTCATAGGACAGACGGCTCGCGCGAAACAGCGTGCCTTTGCGCATCAGCATGCGCACGAGCAGCGCCCGCGATACGGGTGGCAAGCCTGCGAACGCGTCGATGAACGCATGCTCCTGCGCGTCCATCAGATCGTCGTAACGCGTGGCGAGCCACGCCAGCGCGCGCTCGAAATTCTGTAGATAGTAAGGGACGTCAGAGCGGAAATCTGACCGAGCATCATTTGCCACGGGCTTGTGCATAGACTGTATGTTTATACAGTGATGATAGCAAAGTCGGTGGCGGGGGCGGCCAGTGGCGCCTCATCGATGAAGCCGCAGCGCGCATTCCGGCTACTGCGGAAAATGCTTTAAGCGGCCAACCACACCACAGTCAACGAGCGCACGCCCTGTGCGCCGCGAATCAGCACGCCTTCGATATCGGCTGTCGCCGAAGGTCCGGTGACGAGCGCCGCGTAACGCGCGTCACGGAAATCGCCACGCCGATAGACGTCCTGCAAACCATCGATCAGTTGCGCGGAATCGAGCAACACGATCAGATGCTGGACGATATAGCCCAGCGCGTTGACCACATACTCGCGTTCGCTGAACCAGACCGAGCCGGTTTCGGCCACGCCAAAGCGGGCACGCACCACACCGACGTCGACATCCTCCAACGAAGTGGGTTCCGTGTCCGCCGTCAGCGCACGCGTACCCGGCACTTCGGGGCTTGCCGATGCAATCGACACCGCATCGCCGAACCGCTCCCGGATCAAAGCGCTCACCTCGCTTGCGGTCGCCGCCTCGACACAGGTGCCGCCCATCGCCTGCAATGCCGCAGTGAAACGCGCACGGCGATCGCCGCCCGCCGTGTTGAACAGCGGCACATCCGGACACGGCCGTGCCGGCGGTTGCGCGGCGCGCACCTTGGCGAGAAAAGCCTCACGCGTTGCCATCACCACCTCCGCGATTTTTCTTGTACCAGGCATGGAAGGTCAGCTTCGGCGCTTCCGGCAACTCACGCTGCTTGCCCCAGATGTTGAGCGGGTTATACAGCACGAAGTTCGGCAGATGACGCAATGCGCCGCCCATCGACGACACCGTCGCGCGATACAAGGTCGGGCTCGCCAGCAGACGCCCGGCCATCTTCAACACTTCCTGCTTCACGAACGGCACTTCATGACGCTCGGCGATCACCGTGCGCCATTTGTAGATCTGCTCGTGAATGTTGATCTTCACCGGACACACGTTCGTGCAACTGCCGTTGAGCGTCGACGCGAACGGCAATGCACTGTAGCGCTTCAGATCGAAAGTCGGATTGATGATCGCGCCGATGGGCCCCGAATAGGTTCCGCCATACGAGAGTCCGCCGCTGCGCCGATACACCGGACAGGTGTTCATGCAGGCGCCGCAGCGAATGCACTTGAGCGAGTACCAGAAGTCCTCCATCGCGAGCCGCTCCGAGCGGCCATGATCGACGAGGATGAAGTGCATCTCGGTGCCCGGACGCGGCGCGCGGAAATGCGACGTGTACTGCGTGATCGGCGAGCCCAGCGCGCTGCGCGACAGCATGCGGATAAACACGCCGAGATCCGACACCCTGGGAATCAGCTTCTCGATGCCGATCGACGCGATATGCAACGGCGGCACGTTCGCGGACAGATCCGCGTTGCCTTCGTTAGTACACACGACGACCGTGCCCGTCTCCGCCACCGCGAAATTGCAGCCGGTCATGCCGGCTGTCTTTTCGCGCACGAAGTACGGGCGCGTATTCATGCGCTGGCTCTCCGCGAGATAGTGGATGTCGCTATTCTTCGGATCGGTGCCGATGGTGCGGCCGAACAGCTCGGCGACATCGGCGCGCAGCTTATGTACCGCCGGCACCACCATGTGGCTCGGGTCTTGATGATCGAGCTGCTGGATGCGTTCGCCCAGATCGGTTTCCATCACCGTAATGCCGCGCGGTTCGAGATACTCGCGCATCTTGCATTCGTCGGTGAGCATCGACTTGCTTTTGACAAGCGTGGTCATGCCGCGCCCGGACATGATCTCGTGCACCAGCGCGTTGTGTTCCTCGGCGGTGGCGGCCCAATGCACGACGACGCCGTTGGCCTCGGCAGCCGCGGCGAACTGTTCCAGATAATCGGCCAGGTGCGACAGCGTATGTTCCTTGATGCCCGACGCCAGTTCGCGCAGCGTCTCCCATTCGGCGATACCATGCGCCTGCGCATCGCGCTTCTCACGCAAATCCCACAGACGTTTGTCGTGAAACGCGACGTGCTCGGTCTTTTTGATGAAAGCGCCCGCGGCTTTCGCGTGATCTATCCGGCTCATTCGCGTGCTCCGTTGAGAACCTGCGCGATATGAATGAAGCGCGCGTCGGCCTTCATGCGTTCCGCGCAGCCTTGCTGGTGCATCAGGCACGACATGTCGCCCGACACGATGTATTCGGCGCCCGCATTCAGATGGTCGCGCACCTTGTCCTGCCCCATGCGCACCGACACCGGTTCTTCGGTGACCGAGAACGTGCCGCCGAAACCGCAGCATTCGTCGGGTCTTGCCGGCTTGACGAACTCGATGCCCTTCACGCGCTCAAGCAATGCACGCGGTTTCGAAAACGGCGTGGCCGCGATTTCCGACACCGATGCTTCCTTCAGATGACGCAACGAGCTGCAACTGTTGTGCAAGCCGACGCGATGCGGAAACTCTGCCCATGGAAATTCACGCGCGCCGATCACGTCGTGCAGAAACTCCACCAGTTCATACGCGTTCGCGCGGACCTTCCTCACTTCGCTGGTCTGTTCGATGGCGGTGAGATGCTCGCGTACATGATGGATACAACTCGCGGACGGCCCGACGATGTAGTCGTAGCCCGCGAAGTTGCGCGCGAACACGCGCTCGGCGCCGGCTGCGTCGGCATGCGCGCCGCTGTTGGCCATCGGCTGGCCGCAGCAGGTTTGCTCCTGCGGATAATCGACCTCGATACCGAAGCGTTCGAGCAATTCGAGCGTGGCGATCCCCACTTCGGGATAGAACGCGTCGATGAAGCACGGGATGAACAGGGCGACTTTCATAAGCTCTTTGAAAAGAATGCGGCGAGCGGAGATTCGCCTACTCTACTGCGGAACGGGGCTGGAAGGCCATGACAGCTTGGGGACGCCCGCGGACCGGGTGCGAGTTCCGAGTGGCTCGGCCTGTTTGGTCATGTTGGTCTGACCACGAATATAAGGAAGTCGCCGGATCGTGTCAATCGCGAAAGGAAGCGCGCGGGAGGTTGCCGGCTGAAGCGCGCGGCGTGCGGCAAGAAGCGGGGAGCCGCACGAGGTTGAGTCTGAGGAACGCCTCCGGACATGGCGTGAGGCTAACGCACGCGATTACGCAGCCGATTAAGCAGCCATCCGCTCAGGCAACCCCATTCGCCGACGGATTCGCCGCGTCGTCCTTATACATCTCGCGCACATACGTCAGATGACGCTCGGCCGCCTTGCGCGCCTTCTGCGCGTCGCGCGCCATCACGGCGTCGTAGATAGCCTGATGCTGGCTCATCAACTGCTTTTCCATCGCGTCATCGTAGTCGATCAACCGATGATATTGCCGCATACCTTCGCGAATCAGCGTATGGATGCCATGCATCACATGAGCGAGCGCGACGTTGTGCGTGGAGTCGGCAATCGCAAGGTGAAACGCGGCGTCCAGTTCAGCCAGGTTCACGCGATCCTGCGACAGTGAGCCAGCCTTCAACGCGTTGAAGGCCGCGCTGATCTTCTTCAGGTCCGCCGCAGTCGCGCGTTGCGCGGCATACACAGTCGAAATTGCTTCGAGCCCCTGGCGCAGTTCCAGAATATCGGCGCTGGTGCGCGGATTTTGCAGCAGCAGCTCGGCGAGCGGCTTGGAGATGATCGGCGCGGTTACGTCGACCACTGTGAAGCCGCCGCGCCCCGACGTTTCGATGTAGCCGTCGGCTTCCAGCCTGATCAACGCTTCCCGCAGCGACGGCCGCGACACGCCGAGCTGCGTGGCCAGATCGCGTTCGGCCGGCAGCCGGTCGCCCGGCATCAGCGTGCCCTCCGAGATCAGTTGCTTGATCTGGTCGGACACCACGTCGGAGAGCCGTTTGCGCGTGAAGGACTGGATCGGGCGGAATTCCATGGGCAGCGATCGGTGAAACCGGGTTGACGAAGCAGATTGGCAGGCAGTGGCCGAAGACCCGCGCGACCTTGAACGACTGTCGCACGGTGCGTGAATTATACCGTTCGACAGCAAGCGCCGAGCTTGCGCGCTACGGACGATGCGTGCGGCAAAGGACGGACGTCCCGCTATTCAAACGAGGCCCGAAGGCCGCACGAACGCCAGCGCATCACATCGGCTCGCGAATCTCAACGCGCGCCCGCTTCATAGAAGCCCACCAGGTCGCCCTTGAGTGCATGCAGTGCGCGATCGTCGAGGTAGATCATGTGGCCGGTCGGATAGTAAGCGAGCCGCACATTGGCGCGCAGCGGCCCGTCGAGCCCCAGATGCGCCAGCGCGTACTCGGTCGCGTAAAACGGCGTGGCGAGATCGAAATAGCCGTTCACCGACATCACACGCAACTGCGGATTCTGTCGCATCGCTTCAGCGAGATCGCCAGCCGCATACGGCGCGGTCAAATGTTCGCCCCACCATTCGCGGTGCTTCCAGTCCCAGTGTGTCAACGTGTCGTCGTTAAAGACCACGTAGCGGTCGGCGGGCGTGAAGTGCAGGTCCTCGGCGAAGTGCCGATGCAGCGCCGCATCGAAAGCGCTCGACACGCTGCTCACGGACGCGTCGAAATCCGGATGCTCGGACGCATCGTCGAAGTCGATGCCTTCGAAGCGCCCATCGTAACGGCCGACGCTGCGCGACTGATCGCGCAGCAACTCACTGCGAAAGCGCGAAGGATAAAGGCGCAAGCGATTGCGCTTCACGTAGCCGACATCGAGGCCGGTGAACTGCGCAACGCGCGCGGCAATCGCATCGCGCTGCTCGTCGGGCAGCGCGTCACCCTGCGCGAGCGCCTGCGCATAGGGTCCGCGTGCAAACGCGCGAGCGTCGTCGAGAAAAGCCGGCAAGCTGGCGGGCTTCGGCACGATCTTGTCGTGATACCAGGCAATCGCCGCGAAACTCGGCAGATAGCTTTCGCTTTTGAAATCCGACCCCGGCGAAAAGGCCTGGGAGTCGAGCACGGACGACATCAGGATCACACCGTTGAGCGCGATATTGTTCTGCCCCAATCGATACGCGAGCATCGCGGCACGCGCGCTCCCATACGATTCGCCGAGCAGATACTTCGGCGAATTCCAGCGCTGGTTCAGCGTCAGATAGCGGTCGATGAACTGCGAGAACGCGCCGAGATCCTGATCGACGCCCCAGAAGTCCTTGCTCGCGCCATGCCCGACGACCTTCGACAAGCCCGCGCCCACGGCATCGATAAACACCAGGTCGGTGACGCCGAGCAGGCTGTCGGGGTTGCCGTCGAGCGCGTACGGCGCGGGCGGCGTGCTGGCTGGACTCGCGGTACGCACCCGCTTCGGTCCGAACGAGCCGATCATCAGAAACACGCTGCCAGCGCCCGGGCCGCCGTTGAAAAGGAAGGTGACGGGGCGCGCCGAGGGTGCTTTGGTGGCGACCGTATAGGCGACGTAGAACACGCTTGCATTGGCCTCGCCGGTCTTGTCGCGCAACAGCAGGTTACCGGCGGTCGCCGTGTAGTCGATCTTGCGGCCATCGAGGCGGATCGAATGCTGGGTGACGGTCGAGTTTTCCGGTGGCACCGGGATCACCGCCGCGGATTTGCCACTGCGCTGCGCTGTGTCCGACGTATCGGTACGAGCGGCTGAGGATGTGCGCGGCTGGCTGCCCGTGCGCGACGGCACGACGTGCGGATCGTGCTGTTCTTCGTTCGTGTCAACGTTCGCATCGGCGGGTCGACGGTGCGTGCCGGTCTGGCTGCGCGCGGGGGCGCCGGCTTCCGACGCCGCGCTTTGCGTTGCGACAGCCGCGTCGGCATCGGATGACTCGTCGAACTCGGCGGCCGCGCACCGCTGACTGAACGCGGCCAGCGCGGCGAAAGCAAGCGCCACTGCTACGAGAGCGGCCAGCAGCGATCCCCCCATCAGCGATTGGCGCAACGAAAAGTAGAGACGATGGCCCATGGCGTTCCCGCGTGCGAGTCGAGATGCGCCGGTGTCCTCGGTATGGGTGTCTATGTGTATCGCAGACGGACCCGGCGCTCGATTCTTGACGCAAGCTTTAGTGCCGTCAACAGAAAACTCGCCCGGTGGCTCATTCGTCCCACCGCGCATCGCTTGCCAAAAGAAACGAAAAAGCCGAAGAAAGCCTGGTGCGTCAGCGGGCCGCTCGCCCCGACCCACACCCTCAGACACGGCACCGACTCAACGCACCCGCAACCCGCCCACGAACCTCGCGATCCGCTCGCATGCATCGATCAGCCGCGCCTCTTCCACCACGAAGCCGAGCCGCACGAACCCATTCGCGGTCTCGCCGAACGCGCTCGCATCGAGCACCGACACCCCTTGCGCACGAAACAGCTGCCACGTGAAATCCACCGTAGCGAGACCCGTG
The DNA here is from genome assembly GCF_046027075.1 of Paraburkholderia sp. RL18-085-BIA-A. Lineage (NCBI taxonomy): Bacteria > Pseudomonadati > Pseudomonadota > Betaproteobacteria > Burkholderiales > Burkholderiaceae > Paraburkholderia > Paraburkholderia sp. RL18-085-BIA-A. The sequence goes on from NZ_JARESU010000017.1 coordinate 130,591, forward strand.
CCGCTCACGTCGACCATCATGAACATGCCTGCCTCGGGCAACAGGCAGCGCAACCCCGGCACGCGATGCAGGCGCTCGAACACCACGTCGCGCCGACGCCGGTAAATCTCGCGCATTTCGGCGGCAATGGCGGCCTTGTTTTGCACGGCCGTCAACGCGGCTTGCTGGATGAAGCCGGGCAAGCCGTACAGCATCGCGAGCGCGAGCCGCCCCATATGCTGGATCAGCTCCGCAGGTCCGACCGCCCAGCCGACGCGCCAGCCGGCCATCGCATGCGACTTCGACAGACTGCCGAGCGTCACGGTGCGCTCCGTCATGCCGGGCAGCGACGCGATGCTTACGTGTTCGCGTTCGAAGGTCAGCTCGGCATAGACCTCGTCGGACAGCACCCATAGATCATGCTGGCAGGCAAGCCGCGCGATGCGCTCGAGATCGGCGCGCGGCATCACCACGCCGGTGGGATTGCACGGCGTCGCGAAGAAAATAGCCTTGGTGCGCGGCGTGACCGCTGCTTCGAGTGCGTCGCAATCGACATGAAACGCCCGCGCCGGATCGACCGGCACCGCCACCAGGGTGGCGCCCGCCGCGCGCACGCAGGCCTCGTAGGTCAGGTACATCGGCTCGGGGACGATCACTTCGTCGCCCGCTTCGAGCAGGCACAGTGACACCGCGAACACGCCGTTCTGCGCGCCCGCGGTCAGGATGACGTTGGCCGCGCCCGCCGCGCAGCCGGTCGTGCGCGTGTGTTCTGCCGCGATCGCCGCGCGCAACGGCTCGCGGCCGGACACCGCGCTGTAATGCGTATCGCCGCCGCGCAACGCGTCGATCGCGCGTTCGACGATCGGCGCGGGTGTCGCGAAGTCGGGGTCGCCCACGCTCAGCACGATCACGTCTTCGCCAGCCGCCTCCGCCAGTTGCGCAACGCGATGGATTTCCCACGCGGACGTGCGTCTACCTTGCAGCCGCTCGACCAGATTCGAGTACTTCATTGCGCTCACCCGTTTCGATTTGACCCGCCAATGTAATGGCGCGAGCACGAAACGTCCAGATATGCAAAAGGGCCACGCGAGCGGACAGTCTCGCGTGGCCCCTGAATGTCGCCCTTGAGCTCAAGCCCTTCGACGGGGCGCCGGGCATTCAGATCTGGCGGCGCAACTCCGCCGGCGGCACCTTCATCAGATGCCGGTACTTCGCGACCGTGCGGCGCGCGACCAGCACGCCCTGATCCGCGAGCATCTTCGCGAGCGTCACATCGGACAGCGGATCGCGGGTGTTTTCCGCAGCGATCATTTCCTTGAGCAGTGCGCGCACCGCTGCCGCCGAACACGTACCGCCGCTTTCCGTGCCGAGCTCGCGCGGGAAGAAATGCTTGAATTCGAAAATGCCGCGCGGCGTAGCCATATATTTGTTGCCGGTGGCGCGCGAGATGGTGGACTCGTGCAGACCGAGTTCTTCGGCCACATCGCGCAGCACCATCGGCTTGAGCGCGATTTCGCCGTACTGGAAGAAGGCCCTCTGATGCGCGACGATGCATTCCGCGACGCGCTGAATCGTATCGAAACGTTGCTGCGCATTGCGGATCAGCCAGCGCGCTTCCTGCAACTGCTGCGCGAGCGGCGAGCGGCTCGCGCCGGCCGATTGCGCAAACAGTTCCGCGTACATGCGATGAATCCGCGCGCGCGGCTGCACCGCCGGATTAATCGACACGACCCACTTGTTGCGCACCTGGCGCACGATCACGTCCGGCACCACGTAGTTGTCCTCGGTGCGGCCATAGCAGTTGCCCGGCTTCGGATCGAGCTTGCGCACCAGTGCGCACGCCACGCGCAACTCTTCGGCGCTGCAGCCGATCTGCTTTTGCAGCTCGGCCTGCTCGCGGCGCGCAAGACGTTCCAGGTGATGGTCGACTATCTGGCGCGCAACCTCGCGCCCCGGCGTATCAGCAGGCAACGCATTCACTTGCAGCGACAGACACTCCGACAGCGAACGCGCGCCCAGCCCGGGCCGGTCGAGCGATTGCACAAGGCGCAGCGCGACCAGCAACTCTTCTTCGGTCAGTTCGGGTTCGAGATCGACGCTATCGGCGAGATCGGCGAGCGACTGGCGCAGATAGCCGTCGTCGTCGAGCGCCTCGATGATGAAGCGGGCCACCGCGCGATCGCGATCGTCGAGCCGGTACAGGCGCAGCGAGTCGTGCAGCTGCTCGTGCAAGGTCGGTTGCGAGCGGGCCCATTCAGCCGGATCGCTGCCCTCCGAATCGCCATTCTGTCGCGCCGAACCGCGGCCGCTGTAGTCGCCTGAAAACTCGCCGCCCATGTCCGCGCCCATATCGTCCTGGCCCGCGGTTTCCATTGTGTCACCGCCGGCGGTGTCGGCCGGCAGCGCATCGGGCTCGGCGGCGGCCGAGTCGACGGCCGGCAGCGCCGCGGCCTCGTCGCCGGACGCGGCGGTGGCGAGCGCAACATCTTCCGTTTCCGAGGAGTCGTATTCGAGAAACGGATTGGTGTCGAGCGCAGTGCGCAGCTCCTGTTGAAATTCCAGAGACGACAGCTGCAACAGACGCACCGATTGCTGCAAGCGCGGCGTGAGTGCGAGAGACTGCCTTGTGCGTAGTTCAATTGAAGGCATTGTAGTGAGGTCCCGTTGAGTAGCTGATGCGAATGCTGAGAAATGGCCTGTGAGCCGTTCAGAGCAACTGTCGTACCAGCTTTTCCAACATACTGTTTTTACAAAGCTTTACGCCTTCAGCGCGGTCCCGGGCCCGATGATTGCGCAGCTAACGGACGCCCTTTTTACAAGTACCCGGCAAATTCCGGTCCTCATCCGGACATCTCATCCAACCCTGCGGCACACGGTAACGTCCCCTATTCGTCAGCCTAAATGCGCGTGCAGTAACGGCTTTCTCGCGACGCGGCCGGCTTGCGCCGCGGACCAGGCATAGCCCTTGCGAATCAGCACCGTGTGGACGGATGTCGGGCTTTGCGCGTCAAACGCGCGAACGCAAGGCATGCAGCGCATGCATTGCCCCCGCTTCCGGTGTCGATAACGGGCCCTGACGGAACCGTAGCGGCAACGACCCCACGCGAGTCATCGGCGGTTCCGGCCGCGATCGACCGCAGGCAACAAGACCGCAATTTTCATCAACACCCGAAGGAGAAACCATGAAGACGATCCAATTTCTGAAGACCGCAGGCAGCATCGCTTGTGTCGCATTCGCATTGAACGCCACGGCGCAGACCAGCGCTCCGGCAGCGCCGGCCGCGTCCGAAACCATGGGCCAGCACATCGACGACAGCGCCATTACCACCAAGGCCAAAGCGGATCTGCTCGCCGCGAAAAACGTCAAGTCGACCCATATTCACGTGAAGACCCACAAGGGCGTGGTATCGCTCACGGGTTCGGTGCCGTCCGCTGGCGACAAGACCGCCGCCGAAGAAGTCGTGCAAGCCGTGAAGGGCGTGTCGAGCGTGAAGAACCATCTAAAGATCGGCGCCGAATAAGCTCGGGCGACCGGTGTGAAGATGCCGGCGAACGCCGGCTCTTTGCGAAGGTTCGAAACACGGAGAAGGGGGGGCGGCGGGGCGGGGGGCGGCGGATTTTTTTTTTTTTTTTTTGTGTTTTTTTTTGTTGGTTTTGTTTTTGGGGGGGTTTTTTTTTTTTTTTTTTTTTTTTTTTTTTTTGTTTTTT
>NZ_JARESU010000170.1:0-14947 GCF_046027075.1 Paraburkholderia sp. RL18-085-BIA-A
CTGGGGTTGGCCGGGGGGGGTTGGGCCGCCGCGGGGGGCCCCCGGGGGGGGGCCCCACACCCCCCCCCCCCCCCCCGCCGCAGTGTGGCTTTCTCACAGCCCGCACGTTGTTTGATGCGCCGCAACGAATGGACTGTCCCCGCCTGCGAGCCGCTCATTCTGACCATTCGAAAATCGAACGGACCCGTGGAGCCATCGTCCGGAAATCGAACGTTCGGTGGTGCGCTGAGCTCACTCTTTCGGCGTTCTCGAGATGGCATTGATCTTGCCCCTCTTCTGGCACGAGCCGGCTGCATCCGTCATGTTGCGGTGCGGTATAAGGCGGCATGACGAAGGAGACAAGTAATGGATATGCCGGATGCCATGCAGATGTTCTCAAACCCTGGCGACGAAGCGTTAGTCATGGCCGCCTGGGAACGGTTTCTGAGCGGCGGAGAAGCACCGCACAGTGTCGTGCGGCACCTCGTTGACACATCATGGCAGCGCTGCCTCGGTTGGCAAGTGGATCCCACGCTGGGCCATGCGCCGCCGCCGCTGGACGAACATCTACTGTATTCGTTGCAACGCAGTCACCGCGATCTGGTCGAGGCGAGTGCTCCGGTGATGGCGCATGCACGCGACTTTCTTGCGCAAACCGAAACGGTCATGGCGCTTGCCGAGCCGGCCGGCACCATCCTGAATCTCGAGGGAGACCCCGCTACCATTGCTTCCGCGCGAGGGATTCAGCTGCTGCCCGGCGCGTCCTGGAACGAGATGATCTGTGGCACCAATGCGATTGGCACGGCGATCGAGGTCGGCCAGCCCGTACAGATCCATTCTGCGGAACACTTCTGCGCCGGCATCAAGCGCTGGACCTGCTCGGCCAATGCGATCCGCGACCCGCGCGACGGTACGATTATCGGCGTCATCGACGTGTCCGGCCTATCCGAATCCTACAATCGTCACAGCCTGGCGCTGGTCGTCACGGCAGCCAGCCGGATCGAGAGTCGTCTGGCTGCGCGGACCATGGAGCTTCGCTATCGGTTGTTGGATCGCTGCATGAGGCGCCTCGCGATGCTTGCGTCGGACGGCGCCGTGGTGTTCGACCATGGCGGCTATCCGATCAAGGTCAATGAGCACGCCGAAGCTGCGATCGCGGCAGCCGGCGGTGATCTTTCGCTCGCACGGCCAAAACGGATTCTGGCGCTTGCGACCGACTCTGCGCTTACCGGTGTGACACCTACGGATCTCCCCCACTGGATTCAGCCTGACTGGATCGAGCCGGTGATCGACGATGGCAGACGCATCGGTAGCTTGCTGATCGTGCCGTTCGCGCAACGTCACAGATCTGCGCGCGGGGTCAGCAACGCATCCGGTCGCGGCGCCGAGGGTGGATCGACGGCCGGCTTCGAACGCATCCAGGGCGAAGCTCCGGCATTGCTCGATGCCGTGGACAAGGCCCGGCAGATCGCACGTTCACATGCGCCAGTTGTGTTGCTCGGCGAGACTGGCGTGGGCAAGGAATTGTTTGCCAAGGGAATCCACCACGCGAGCCAGGCGAAGGAGGGGCCTTTTATTGCACTCAACTGCGGGGGCCTGTCACGCGAACTACTCGCCAGTGAACTATTTGGCTATGGCGATGGCGCCTTCACCGGTGCACGCCGAGGGGGCGCGCTTGGCAAGATTGAAGCAGCCAATGGCGGGACCTTGTTTCTCGACGAAATCGGCGAAATGCCGGTAGATCTGCAGCCACATTTCCTGCGCGTGCTGGAACAGGGGGAGATCTATCGGCTCGGCGAAAACGTCCCGAGGAAGGTGACCTTTCGTCTCGTCGCGGCGACCAATCGCGACTTGAGACAGGAGGTCTCAGAAGGGCGCTTTCGAATGGACTTCTTCTATCGCGTCGCGGTGACCAGTATCCGTATTCCGCCGCTGCGCGATCGGCCGGGGGACATTCGCCGCCTCACGGAATATCTGGTCCGAAAGTTTGCGGCGGAGCTTGGCAGGGCAAGCCCGGCGGTGGACGAAGAAGTGGTTGCGACGCTCTGCGCGTATTCATGGCCGGGGAACGTCCGGGAGCTTCATAACGTGGTGGAAAGCATGATTCTTACGGCAGGCTCAGAGGTCCTTACGCTCGTTGATCTGCCACCGGAGTTGCGCGAGAGAGACAAGCCGATCCGCGCCGGTTGCGACGAGCCTTTCTCCCCCTACGACCCGGGCACGATGGAAGCGTCGGAGCAGGGGGCAATTCGCAGCGCGATCGCCATCTCCCGCGGAAACCTGACGTCGGCAGCAAGGCAGTTGGGTATTGCGAAGAGCACGCTGTACCAGAAGCTCAGGAAATATGGCCTGGATCGAACGCTAGTTGAAATCCGGGACCAGGGCCGTTAGGAGGTCCGGCCGGATGGCCGACGGGCGAAGCTGGCTTCGTAAAGCTCCCCGGCGGACATTCGAAAGCCAGCCGAGCGATTCCAGCACACTATTGCATCCACCGGTTGAATCCGCCCTGTTGTAACGGACGTTAACGAACGCCAATCTTCGACGGATGCGCCCTGAGAAACTGGGCTTGTCCACATCCGGGCAATGACAAAGGTGCGTTCGGCAAACGGATTGGGGGAGTCATCTTAAGCCATGCGTTACCGCGGGCTGACCGACAGCGCATCGACCCAGACGAGTCCGATCCTGGGTCTTTCAATTAGCGCCATCTGATCGTATCAGCGCCAACCAGGTTACATCACATCACTGGCGAATGCAGAAGATTTGGATGCTCGAGCGTTTCGGCGATTACGCGCAGCGCCCGCTCGCATTCGATCCGATTCTTCGAGCCTCCCAGACATACGCGCAGCGCGTTGGGTGGATTGCCGTCGGTCGAGAACGCTGCGGCGGCGACAGCGGCAATGCCTTGACTACGCAACTGCAGCGCCAGTTCCGAAGCACTCCAGCCGCCTTCGCGAGGAATCGGCAGCCACAGATGAAAGCCGTCTGGATGCGTGTCATAGGACGACGCGCCGAGCACGCGAGCGGCAATCGCCTGGCGCGCTTTCGACTCGCTGCGAATCGCGCTGAGCATCTCTTGCGCCGTGCCGTCGGTGACCCACAGTGTGGCGAGCGACACCGTAAATGGACTCGCCATCACGGTGGTCGCGCGCAGTGCGCCTGCCAGGCGCTGTGCCTGACGCGGAGTCGGCGCGTGCAGATACGCGACGCGCAACCCGGCACCCAGATTTTTCGACATTCCCGTGATGTAGTAAGTCAGCTCGGGCGCGAAACTCGCCAGCGTGTCCGGCGCTTGCTGCGGCAACATCGCATATGCATCGTCCTCGATGATCGGCACGTTATAGCGCAATGCCACGTCGGCGAGCGCCTCACGCCGCCTTCGTGTGAGCGTCAGCGTGCTCGGGTTCTGCAGCGTCGGATTGCAATAGAGCGCGCTCGGCTTGTCGGTCTTGCAGAGCGCTTCGAACGCATGCGCTAGTGGCCCTTCGTCGTCACGTACGAGCGCCTGCAAACGCACCCCCAGTTGCGCTGCGATGGCCTTGATGCCCGGATAGGCGAGCGTGTCGAGACAGATTGTTGCACCCGGTCGTGCCAGCTGCGAGACGAGTGCGACGAGCGCGCTGTGAATGCCCGGACAAACCAGTACGTTGTCCGGCGAGCAATGAGCGAGGCGGCGCTTTAACCACTCCGTGCCCGCCGCCTTGTCGGCCGGCGTGCCGCCGAAATCCTGATAACGCAACAGTTGGTACGGGTCGCTATTCGCCATCAGACGGGCAGCGGATTCACGCAGGAGTGCGGCGCAGTCAGCGGGCTCGGGGGGCGTGTTCATCGTCATTTCGATGCTGCTGCCACCGCTTAGGGGCAGCGTCGCGGTGCGGCCTCGCACGAAAGTGCCGCTGCCGGCACGTGAATCGAGCAGGCCGCGCTTTTTCGCCTCGGCATAGGCGCGCGCCACGGTGGTGTAGTTCAGTGCCAGTTCGTCGGCCAGATCGCGCAGGCCCGGCAGTCGGTCGCGCGGGCGCAGGCGTCCGGTCGCGAGATCTTCTTCTATCAGATCCGGGATCGCGAGATAAGCCGGTTTGCGGATTTCGGCAAGACGTTTGATCCAGTGGTGAGTCGGGCTGCTCATGGTGTTCATGGAAATCGAAGGCTATTGGAAAAGACATCACGCATGTTCGAATCAGCGCTGGAAAGTGATCGCATCGCGTGGTCTGACTGATCGGATTGATTGGACGGGCAGTTGGGTCGAGCTTGGTGAATGGTTGCACCGGAACGGCGTATTTGCACCATCACGATCGCACCTGGCTGGTGCGATCGACGTCTGCCCGGCCGCTTTCATTCGCTGAGCTCGCTGCATGCAACCTTCGGGCCAAAAATTTTTCGGCACGCTTCGCGAATGATTGTCTATTTGATCGGAAAGTGATCGCATTGGTGGCGACCCTCATTGGCATGGCCGTTGCGTTAGTGGGTTCGGCGCAAACGTCAAGCGGCGCCTTGATATGACGCTTCATTTCCTGTTCCGGCAAATCACATTGGAGAGTGCCATGCCAGTTGTCAACAAACCGCTGCATCAGAAGGGCGATTACTTCGTCGACTACGAAGAGAAAGTCTTCGAGGACGTGAAGGCCGAGCCGGGTGAAAAAGCGCTCGTCACGTTTCATACGGTGGCGTTCGAAGGCTCAATCGGCTTTGTCAATCTTCTGCAAGCCACGCGTCTTCAGCGCAAGGGCTTCGAAACCTCGGTGCTGCTTTATGGCCCGGGCGTGACGCTTGGCCTGCAGCGCGGTTTCCCGACGCTCGGCGACGAAGCGTTTCCGGGTCATCTGAACTTCAACAAGCAACTGATGAAGTTCATGGAAGAGGGCGGCAAGGTGTACGCGTGCCGCTTCGCATTGCAGGCGCTGTATGGACATGGCGAAGCGTCGCTGATCGAGGGCATTCGTCCGATCAGTCCGCTCGACGTGCTGGACATCCAGCTTCTGCATCGCAAGGACAACGCGCTGATCATCCACACCTGGACGGTCTGAGCACAGGCGGCTACCACCATGTCTGAAAAACGCATCGTTCGTGCCGCCGCAGTCCAGATTTCACCGGACTTCGAGCGCAGCGACGGCACGCTGAACAAGGTTTGTGAGGCGATCGATCAGGCGGCGCGCGAAGGCGTGCAACTGATTGTGTTTCCCGAAACCTTCGTGCCGTATTACCCGTACTTTTCGTTCGTGCGGCCACCGGTTGCCTCCGGCGCCGACCACATGCGGCTTTACGAAGAAGCGGTGGTGGTGCCCGGCCCCGTGACGCAGGCGGTGGCCGAGCGTGCCCGACTGCATCGCATGGTCGTCGTGCTCGGGGTGAACGAGCGCGATCACGGCAGCCTGTACAACACGCAACTGATCTTCGACGTGGATGGGCAACTGGTGCTCAAGCGCCGCAAGATCACGCCGACATTCCATGAACGGATGATCTGGGGGCAAGGCGATGCGGCGGGACTGAAAGTCGCGCAAACCGGTGTGGCACGCGTGGGTGCGCTGGCCTGCTGGGAGCACTACAATCCGCTCGCCCGTTACGCGTTGATGACGCAGCACGAGGAAATTCACTGCAGCCAGTTTCCGGGCTCGCTGGTGGGGCCGATTTTCGCCGAGCAGATCGAAGTGACGATCCGCCATCACGCGCTCGAGTCGGGCTGCTTCGTCGTGAACGCAACGGGGTGGCTGACCGAAGCGCAGATTGCATCTGTCACGAGCGATACGAATCTGCAAAAGGCGCTGCGTGGCGGCTGCAATACGGCGATCGTGTCACCTGAGGGGCAGCATCTGGCTGCGCCGCTGCGTGAAGGCGAAGGCATGGTGATCGCCGATCTCGACATGGCGCTGATCACCAAGCGCAAACGCATGATGGATTCGGTCGGCCACTATGCGCGCCCCGAATTGCTGAGCCTCGCCATCAACGAGCGGCCGGCTACGACAGTGTCGCCGATGCAGTCGCCGGGCAATGCCTGGAACTCCTCGTCCAGCACCGATTTCAACTCAACCATGGGATGCCGCGATGAATTCCAGCGAGACCTTGCCGGCCGCCAGCCGGCAATTGATGACTGAATTGCAGTCGGTCGGCCTGCGGCTGGCCGATCCTGGTACCGGCGTCGCCAGCCGGCGCGGTGGCGCGGGACCGTCCGATCACAAAGCCGTCACGGTGGATGGCGTGACCATCATGGTGCCGGTGCATACGAACACGGCGTGGCATTCGCCGTTCGTCGCCGCGCCTGCCGATGCAAACGGCACCAGCGCATTGCTGCGCGGCACGATTCCGATTGCCAATATCAGCTTTCCAAAGGTGCCGCGCTTTTACGCCATGCAGACGCTCGACGGCGTGCCGTACTCGCACATCGCGACGCTGCACAGCGCCGATGTGCTGGCGACCACCGTACTGCAAACCTGCATTCGCTATGAGAGCCGCCGCAAGACGTGCAAGTTTTGCGCAATCGGTCAATCGCTTGCTGCTGGCCGCACGATTGCGCGCAAGACACCGGAGCAGCTCGCAGAAGTCGCGCGTGCGGCGGTGCTGCTGGACGGTGTCAAGCATATGGTGCTGACGACCGGCACGCCGCCCACCAGCGACCGTGGCGCGCAGATTCTCTGCGAGAGTGCATTCGCGATCAGGGCCGCGGTCGATCTGCCGATCCAGGCGCAATGCGAACCACCGGACGACGATCAATGGTTCGCGCGCATGAAGGCGAGCGGCATCGATACGCTCGGCATGCATCTCGAAGTGGTGACGCCGTCGTTGCGCGAACGCATCATGCCGGGTAAATCGGGCGTGCCGCTGTCGCGCTATATGGACGCGTTCAAGGCGGCGGTCGCCGTGTTCGGACGCGGACAGGTGAGCACCTATATCCTCGCGGGGCTCGGTGACACCGGCGAAGCGATTCTCGCGATTTCGCGCGAGCTGATCGACCTCGGCGTGTATCCGTTTGTCGTGCCATTCGTGCCGATCAGCGGCACGCCGCTTGAAGATCATCCGGCGCCGTCGCCGGAGTTCATGAAGTCGGTGCTGCAGCCGCTCGGCTCAATGCTCGCCGCGGCTGAAATGCGCTCAGCGGACATCAAGGCCGGCTGCGGCAAGTGCGGCGCGTGCTCGTCCCTGTCTTCGTACGAGGTGTGATCATGTTTGGCGAAGCGATTGCGGGTGCATCGGGTGAAGTGAACGACCTGGATGTTGCGCCGGCGTTTTACACGCCGACCGAATACCGGATCAAGTGGACCACTCTGCAGTGGGAAGCCGATGAGGCCTACAAGCTGCGGCGCGCGGTGTTCTGCATCGAGCAGGGCATCTTCGTCGGCGACGACCGCGACGAGATCGACGAGCGTGCGCAGCAACTGGTGGCGGTGAGCTGTATTGCCGGGATGCCGGAGCAGGTGGTCGGCACGGTGCGGATCCATCAGGAAGAGCCTGGCGTCTGGTTCGGTTCGCGGCTCGCCGTGCACGCTGCGTTTCGCCGTCACGGCAAGATCGGTGCAACGCTGATCCGTCTCGCCGTGACGAGCGCGCATGCGCTCGGCTGTCAGACATTCCTCGCGCATGTGCAGAGCCAGAATGTGCCGCTGTTTCGCCGTCTGCGTTGGGATGTACTTGCAGAGGAAAGGATGCTCGGCCGTCCGCATCATCTGATGCAGGCGCAGCTTCAGCACTACCCGCCGTGCACGACACCGCGCAGCGGCTTTGTCACGCAATCGCGGAGCGGGTCATGAGTCTGGCGGATCTGGTCACCAGTTTGCGCGAAAGCCGCGGCTTTCGGCACAAGACCGATATTGCCGGCGTCGTATCGTCGCTGGCGCGACATCTGCCGGGCGGTGCCATCGATCTCGGCCAGGCAGTGGCGGTAGGCGACGATTGCGCGGCCTTGCCGGATGGCGACGCTTACCTGTTGTTCGCCATCGAAGGCATGGTCAGCGACTTCGTGCAGGCGATGCCCTGGTTCGCCGGCTACAGCAGCGTGATGGTCAACGTCAGCGATATCTATGCCATGGGCGGGCGGCCGCTCGCGGTCGTGGATGCGCTGTGGAGCGATGGTATCGACGCGGCGCACGAGGTGCTCGCGGGAATGGTGGCGGCTTCCGTGGCGTACGGGGTGCCGATTGTCGGTGGACACACCAATGCGCGAAGCGATCAGGCGCAACTGGCCGTGTCGATTCTGGGCCGCGCTAACGCGCTGTTGTCGAGTTTCAACGCGAGACCGGGCGACCGCCTGCTGATGGCGGTCGATCTGCGCGGCCGCTTCGAGGAACCGTATCCGTTCTGGAATGCTTCAGTCGGAGCGCCGGCTGCGCGTCTGCGCGACGACCTTGAGTTATTGCCGCAATTAGCCGAGAACGGGCTGTGTGATGCAGCGAAGGATATCAGCATGGCGGGTACGCTGGGCACGGCCTTGATGTTGCTCGAATGTTCGCAGGTCGGCGCTCGCATCGATCTCGATGCGATTCCGAAGCCGGCTGACGTGCCGCTCGCGTGTTGGGTCACCGCGTTTCCGAGTTTCGGCTACCTGCTCTCGGTGCGTGAAGCGTACGTCGAACGCGTGCGGGCGCGATTTGAGGCGCGCTCGCTGGCCTGTGCGGAGATTGGGACGGTAGACGCAACGCGCCAGGCGGTCGTCCATCGCGGTGACGATGCGGCAGTGTTGTGGGACTTCAGCGGCGAGTCGTTTATCGTCCCGGCCGATCAGGTGCCGCGATGAGCATGGACGCATTGCGGATTGCGCTGCTGACGCACTCGGTCAATCCGCGCGGCGGCGTTGTGCATACGCTCGAGCTGGCGAGCGCACTCAGTGCGCAAGGACATGACGTCACGGTGTTTGCACCGGCTACGAACGGCGAGACGCTATTTCGCACGCCGTCATGCCGCGTGGTGTACGCGCCCGTCACGGACTCGCAGGCAGGCACGGTTGCGCTGGTCGACGCGCGCATCCGCGCATTGAAGAGGAATGTGCGGGCGCACGGCCCCACGGCCTTCGACGTCTTGCACGCCGAGGACAGCATCAGCGGCAATGCACTCGCCGAACTCAAGGCGGAAGGTGTGATACGCGGTTTCGTGCGCACCGTGCACCACCTCGATCACTTTGACGATCCGCGTCTTGCGGCATGGCAAGCACGCGCGTACCGTGACGCCGACCAGGTTTTCTGTGTGAGCGACACGTGGACACGCGAGATGCTAGGTCGTTACGGAATCGCCGCGATTACGGTGTCTAACGGCGTCGACACAGCGCGTTACACCTCACAGGCGCTACCCGCAGACGAGGCGCTCAGGCAACGGCTAGGACTCGGAGCGGGTCCGCTTATCCTCGCGGTGGGTGGCGTCGAAGCGCGCAAGAACACGCTCGCGCTGCTCGATGGGTTTGCCTTGGTGCGCCGCGCCTTGCCGCTCGCCCAGCTTGTCATCGCGGGCGGTGCCAGTCTTCTCGACCACGACGCGTACACGCAGCGTTTTATCCAGTGCGCGGCGCAACACGGTTTGTCCATCGGAACGCACGAAAGCATCGTGGTCACAGGGCCGCTCGAAGATGCCGCGATGCCGGCTTTATTCCGGAGCGCGGATGTGCTGGCGATGGTGTCGGTGCGCGAGGGCTTCGGCCTGGTTGTCCTCGAAGCGCTCGCGTGCGGCACGCCCGTGGTGGTGTCGGCGATCGCACCGTTCACCGAATACCTCGATGACGCCACCTGTTTCTGGGCCACCCCCACCGACGCCGACTCGATTGCCGCAGCGCTGCTGCGCGTGATTCGCGGCGATAGTGCGACAGATTTTGCTGATGCTGTGCCTGCGCTGCTTGCTCGCTTTAGCTGGGACGCTAGCGCCCGCCGTCATGTCGACGCCTATCGCGCGTGGCTGGCACACCAGCCGCTTGCCATTCACTAAGTCATCAGTAAGAGGAAATTTCTATGCCTGTCATGCACTTCCGGATTCAATGGCCCGACGGAGACGAAGCAAATTGTTATTCGCCGTCGCAGGTGGTCAGCGAGTTTTTTACGCCGGGCCATGCTTATCCGCTCGACGATTTTGTCAGACGCTCGCGCGAGGCGCTCAACATTGCCTCGGAGCGCGTGCGGCAAAAGTACGGCTTTGCCTGTTCGGCGGCGATGGATCAGCTCGCGCAGATCGAACAGGAGGCAGACCGCTTTCGCAATCGACCCGACGCGACCGTCAAGGTCATCGAACTGCTCTAAACCCGGAATAAACCGTTGAACCTGGTGTGCCGGGCGGCAGCGCCGCGACGGTGAGCCGATTCTTTACTTGCAAGGATGCATCATGTCGAACACAGCCCACTCCGTAAGCGCCGGGACGCGCGAGAATAGGCACTACAGCGTGCTCGTCGTCGGTGGCGGGCAGGCCGGCCTGTCGATCAGCTACTATCTGAAACAGGCCGGAGTCGACCACCTCGTCGTCGAGAAGAACACCCTCACGCACACCTGGCGCAACCAGCGCTGGGACGCGTTCTGCCTCGTCACGCCGAATTGGCAATGCGCGTTGCCGGGATATCCGTACCCGGGCGACGATCCGCACGGCTTTATGAAGAAGGATGAAATCATCGCGTATCTCGACGGCTTCATCGCGATGGTCGATGCTCCGGTAATCGAGCACACACAGGTCAAACGCGTGAAGCGGCTGGACGACGGCACCTTTGCGGTAGCGACGAGCCAGGGCGATTTCACCGCCGATCAGGTCGTGGTAGCCTCGGGCGGTTATCACACGCCGATCGTGCCGCGCATGGCTGAACGCCTGCCCGCGCGGGTCTTGCAGTTGCAGTCGTCGGAATATCGCAACCCGCAGGCGCTGCCCGAGGGCGCGGTGATGGTGGTGGGATCGGGGCAGTCTGGTGCGCAGATTGCCGAGGACCTGCATCTGGCCGGCCGCAAGGTGGTGCTCGCCGTGGGCGAGGCGCCACGCTGTGCGCGCTTTTACCGCGGGCGCGATGTAGTGGACTGGCTGGCCGACATGAAGTACTACGACATGCCGGTGGAGAAGCATCCCTTGTGTGAAGGGGTGCGTGACAACACCAATCACTATGTGACCGGTCGCGACGGCGGACGCGACATCGATCTGCGCAAGTTCGCGGCCGAAGGCATGGAGTTATACGGACGGCTCGAAGACCTGCGCGACGGGTGGCTGCACTTCACGCCGAACCTCGCCGCCAATCTCGACGATGCGGACGATACCTATAACCGCATCAACGCGAGCATCGACGGCTTCATTGAAAGGAACGGTATCGATGCACCGCCCGGCGGTGTCTATGAGCCTTTTTGGCAGCCGCCTCACGAGCGTGCGACGCTCGAACTCGCAGGCAGCGGCATTACATCGATTATCTGGTGCATTGGCTTTACGCCGGACTTCAGCTGGATCGACGCCCCGGTGTTCAACGGCCGCGCTTATCCCGCGCACACGCGTGGCATCACGCCGGTTCAGGGGCTTTACTTCATCGGCTTGCCGTGGCTGCATACGTGGGGCTCGGGGCGTTTCTCGGGGATCGCGCGCGATGCCGACTACGTGGCGCAGGCAATTCTCGCGAGCCTCCGCGAGCGAACGTCCTCTTGCGACACTGTAGCGGCTTGAAGCGCATGCAGCAAACGACACAGAGCTATCGCGCCGGAATGCCACAACTGGCCTATACGGGGCTGTCCGAAAACTGGCTGATCAAGGAATGCGGACATCGCCACTGGGAGGCGCTGGCGGGAGATGCCGGCCGGCGCGCACCGGATTTCGTCGATGATGACGGGAGCAAATTGTACGCGGCCTTCACCGCAATCAGATTGACGGGGGCAACGCTCCACGCAATCGGTGAGAACGACGATTTCGAACTCGGTACTGGGCTTTGCCGAACCGGTCCGGCTCGCCACTTCAGCCGGCACCGCCTGCTTTCCCGCAATGGCGAGTGCGCGATCGTGTCGATGTCGTCGACGTTCGTGCGGCGGCATGAGGTGCGCAACAACCGTTCAGTGACGCGCGCGACGTTCGCGGCAATGGGAGGCCCGACACCGACTCCGCCGGCGGACGCAATGGACATGGCGCGGCGTGGCAAACAGTTTCGCGCCGGGCAGTGGGACGAGCGGTTGCCCTTCACAAGCGCCGATCGCGTCGAGAACGACTGGATCGAATTTCTGCCATGTCCGAATAACGATTTCAACGGTGCGGATTTTCTCTACTTTGCAAGCTTTCAGTCCTTTGTTGACCGTGCCGAATGGCAGCGCCACCGGTTCCACGAGCCACCGGTTGTCGCAGGCCGCGAGTTGTTCTTCTACGGCAACATTAATGTTGGTGACACCCTTGGACTGCGCGTGGTCGCGGAGCATCAGGATGAACGCGGCCTCGTCCACTGGTGCGAACTTCGTCGTGGCAGCGATCAGCAGAAGATTGCCGACGTAGTAACAAACAAGCATTGGAGGCAGCGATGAACCGCGAGGGCGATATCCGCGGTGACCGGGGCTTCGCCGATGAAAGTCGCGACGCGGTACGGCACCCGCC
Source organism: Paraburkholderia sp. RL18-085-BIA-A (assembly GCF_046027075.1). Lineage (NCBI taxonomy): Bacteria > Pseudomonadati > Pseudomonadota > Betaproteobacteria > Burkholderiales > Burkholderiaceae > Paraburkholderia > Paraburkholderia sp. RL18-085-BIA-A. Next base: position 12,478 of record NZ_JARESU010000170.1, read on the forward strand.
CAGTGCGATACCGCTTAAGGCGCTGTATACGGCGAGCGATCTTGAAGGGGTGTCGCATCTCGGCAGTCGGCCCGGTGAGGCGCCCTTCGTGCGAGGGCCTCATGCGTCGATGTATACGCAAAAGCCGTGGACGATCCGTCAATACGCAGGCTATGCGGACGCGGCCGATTCGAATCTTGCCTTCCGGACGGCGCTTGCCGAAGGGGCGCAGGGTTTGTCGGTTGCCTTCGATCTGCCGACGCATCGGGGCTACGATTCGGACGATCCTGCCGCGGTTGCCGATGTCGGCATGGCTGGAGTCGCAATCGACAGCGTCGAGGACATGAAGCGCCTGTTTCGGCAGATTCCGCTCGATCGGGTGTCGGTCTCGATGACGATGAGCGGCGCTGTTCTACCCGTACTGGCTGCATTCATCGTGGCAGCGCAAGAAAGTGGCGTGCGCACGGAGGCCCTTACGGGTACGATCCAGAATGACATCCTGAAGGAATACATGGTGCGCAATACCTGGATATTCGCGCCGGAGCCGTCCTTACGGATCGTCGCGGACGTCGTCGAGTATCTGGCCGAACGCGCGCCGCGCTTCAATGCAATGTCCATCTCAGGCTACCACTTTCAGGAAGCGGGCGCGGACGCGGTACTCGAACTCGCGCTGACGCTGTCTAATGCGCGCGCCTACGTCGATGCCCTGGTGAAGCGTGGCATGAATGTCGAGCGCATCGGCGAACGGCTGAGTTTCTTTTTTGGCGTTGGCACCGAATTCTTTGTGGAGGTCGCCAAACTTCGCGCCGCTCGGGTCCTCTGGGCCGGGATAATGAGCGAACTGGGTGCACGTGAGGCTCGAGCGCAAGCTTTGCGCATGCATTGCCAGACGTCGGGATGGTCGCTCACTGCGCAGCATCCACAGAACAACATCGTCCGGACAACGATCGAGGCGATGGCCGCCGTGTTCGGCGGCACCCAGTCGCTGCATACCAATGCGTACGATGAGGCGCTTGCACTCCCAGGCGCGGATGCGTCAAGGCTCGCGCGTGACACGCAGTTGATCATGCAGCATGAGATGGGCCTGTGCGATGTTATCGACCCGTGGGCCGGCTCGTACATGATGGAGTCGATTACCGACGACATTGCCCGGCGCGTGCGTGATCTGATGACTCAAATTGCTACGCAAGGAGGCGTCGTCGAAGCGATCCGCTCGGGTTGGGTACAGCAGCGCATTCACGAAGCCGCAACACGCACGCAGGCGCGGATCGATGCAGGGCAGCGCGTCGTCGTGGGTGTGAACCGGTTTCGATCACCGGATGCGGATACTCCGTCTAACTGTCTCGAGATCGACGGTCGGCGGGTTCATGCCAGGCAAGTTCGGCAGCTTGCAGAACTGAAAGTACAGCGTGACGACGTCCTGGTCGCGCGCGCGCTGGCGGCGCTCGCTGACGGTGCGCGTGACGGCACCGGCAACCTGCTGGCCCTCGCCATCGAGTGTGTCCGCGCGCGCGCGACAATCGGCGAATGCACGCGCGCGCTGGAGGCTGTCTGGCCGCGCTACAGCATGCCCAGTCGTTTTAGCAGCGGAATTTACGGCGAAGCGCGGATGGTCGATGCTGCATGGCGTGACGCATGCGATCGTGTCAGTGCTCTTGCCGCGCGCCTCGGACGCCTGCCCAGGGTGCTCATCGCAAAGGTGGGGCAGGACGGCCACGATCGGGGCGCAAAGACCGTCGCGGCGGCGTTGGCCGATGCCGGATTCTACGTGTCGCTCGGCGCGCTGTTCCGCTCGCCCGGAGAGGTGGTCGACGACGCTATCGCAGCGAAGGCCGATGTCGTCGGCATTTCGTCCCTATCGGGTGCGCATCTTGACCTTGTTGGCGAGGTCGTGCGCACGCTGCGGGTCCGTCGACCGATGGCAGCGGTTGTGGTTGGCGGCATCATTCCGGATGAGCACGCACGTTTGCTCAAACGCAATGGCATTTTTGCGGTGCTCGGACCGGGGGCCGCGATGGAGTCGATTGTGGCGAGCTTTGTCGAAACCGTTGAACTGACATTGGCATCGACATCGGCCGTTGCGAGGTGATGTCCGATCTTTAGCCCAATGGCGTCTTGCGACTCAAGCGCGCTGAAGTCACCTTGATCGAAGGTTGGCCGGGAGCGGGGATAGTGTCCGTTTGAACTTTTAATGGACAAATGTACCCAAAGGTTCCGGGTTGACTTGAGCGAGATAAAAACAAGGGATGGCAGGATAGGCTACCGCCGGTTTTGACGCGGTCCCACGTGGCGACACCTTGTCGAAAGCCGTTCCTCTCTTTTCAGCCAGACCGCCAAGTCTCCGTGCGAAGGAAGCTCACCTGAATCGAGCCAGTTGCGGGCTGCCAAGCGAGCATCGGCATTCGCGCCTATGCTTTTGCATCCGTTTCAAATCCAATCTCAGAGAGAACAAATGCAGAAACACACGATCGGTACCTCGGACCTTCAAGTT
>NZ_JARESU010000171.1:0-14942 GCF_046027075.1 Paraburkholderia sp. RL18-085-BIA-A
GGTTGAGGAATTGCTGGCAGCTCGCGGCATTGACCTTACCTAAGAAACGGTGCGGCGCTGGATGGTGAAGTTCGGCCCGGGTATCGCCCGGCGCATCCGCTCTATATTGACAAAGGAATCTGATCTCGACAAAGACGAGTAGCAACCGAATTTCTCACGTCGGCCGGCGCTAACACTCCGGCAACCTCAACGGCACGACGGTCCGCTCATTATTGGCCTCCACGAGCCGGATCATTTGCAACATGAAGAAACCGCGCTCTACAGGTGACAGGTGTTCGATCGTCCTGTCGTGCGCGCGTTGCACAGCCGGCGCCATTTTTGCCACGAGACGCTTGCCCTGGGCAGAAAGCCGTACGAGTCTAAGGCGTTTGTCGTGCGCAGCTTGCTTTCGGGTGACGAGGCCGCGCGCATGCAACCTCGGAATCACTTCGGCAACGCTCGAACGTTCAAGGCCGATCTCGATGGCCAGCGTGTTCTGGTCCATTTCGCCTAGCGCTTCAAGCGTGGTCAGCAAGCTGTATTGCACAGGCGTGATGTTGAACTCGTTAGTCTCTTCGGCAAACAACGAGCCGTGAATCTGATGCAGGCGCCGGATCAGAAAACCAGGACGCCCAAACAACGGGGATCTTGCCTGCAACCGCTCAAGCTCGGCACGGGTTGCTTCGAGGTCCATTTCGGGAATGATCGTGGTCGACATTGGCTGACTCTGATTAGGCGGACAAACTGATAGAGACGAGCTTAAGCTCGCTCAACGGCAACATTCTATGCGAACAACCCGCCTCTCACCAAATTCGTGGTACACCACACGATTCACCAAAAAATAGCTCCAGGCAAGAACCCGGTGCATGGACGCCGCCGACTCGCCATCTTGGTGCGGAGTCGCTCAAAAAATTCCGTGGTATAGCACGTATCAACCGCCCGAATTGCCAATTTCGCATTGATATTAAAGGCTTTTTTCAGATCACTGAAGTAACAGCTTCAAACCGGCACATTATTTGCGGTACACCACGCATCTTGTCCCGGAACCGCACACAAAACATGTCCCAGCTTCTTCTTCAAGGTGGCCGCGTGATCGATCCGGTCGCCGGCATCGACGCCACGCTCGACGTTCTCGTCGACGGCAAGTCGATCGCTGCCATTGGCGCCGGACTCGCTGCCCAGGCAGCTTCGGCCGAGGTGATCGATTGCCGCGGCCGGTTGGTCTTACCCGGTCTGATCGATACGCACGGTCACGTTTATCAATACGTGACCGGCCGCTTTGGCCTGAATGCCGATCAATGCGGTGTGCAGTCGGGCGTGACTACCATCGTCGATCAAGGCGGATCGAGTTGCATCACGATTCCGGGCTTTCGCAACTTCGTCGCCGAGCCAGCCGCGACCCGCGTGTTTGCCTTTATTTCGGCTTATCTCGTCGGCGGCCTTGAAGGCCATTACTATCCCGACCTGTACCGTCCCGATTGTCTCGATGCGGCAGCGACCGTCAAGTCGGCGCTCGCCAACGCCGACCTGGTCAAGGGTATCAAGGCGCATGCCGAGATCGGCGGCTTCGCGCGCTGGGGACTCGACGTGATGAAGATCGCATCGAAAATTGGCCGCGACACTGCCTTGCCGGTCTACATTCACTTCGGGCAGCTCTGGCCCAAGCCGGAATGCGGCGGCATGCCGGTCAATCCCGACTCGATTTTCAACCAGGTCGTCGAGACCCTGAAACCCGGCGATATTCTCGCGCATCCGTTCAGCCGTCATCCGGGCGGCTTTGTCGAGAAGAACGGCCAGTTGCATCCGCTCGTTCATGAAGCGGTCGCACGCGGCCTCAAGATCGACGTCGGTCACGGCTCGCACTTCAGCTTCAAGACCGCTCGTGTCGTGCTCGATAGCGGCGTGATTCCCGACACGCTGGGCGCGGACATGCATGGATACAACACGCATGTGCCCTCGCCTGCGGGCACGCCTGACAGCCATCCCGACGAAGAGCACTCATTCCTTGGCCGCACTCAGTTTAGCCTCGTCAGCGCGATGACCAGCATGCTGGCGCTCGGCATTCCGCTCGAACATGTCGTTGCAATGACAACCGGCAATGCGGCAAAGATGATCGGCATGGAAGGCGTTCTGGGCACGCTCAAGGTGGGCAGCGTCGCCGACATCAGCGTGCTGGACGACCGCCGTGGCCGTTGGGTGCTCGAAGACAACGAAGGCACTCAGGTGATCACCGACCGCATGCTTGCCCCGCTCTTCTGTGTGCGCGACGGCGTCCGCTACGACGCCAATGCACCGCAGTTGCCGCTTGCGCGAGCGGCGTGAACCGGACCCGGCTCTCTTCATAAGGCAAACGATGAAACGTGCAGCCACAATCAAGTCGCCGGACCGGCCGCAGGGCATCGGCGCGTCACTGCTGCGCAAGGAAGACGACCGCTTCCTGCACGGCCGCGGCGAATATGTCGGCAATATCCGGATGGTCGGGATGGTCGACGTCGCATTCGTGCGCAGTCCGATCGCACACGGCCATATCGTTGGAATAGAGAAGCCGCCCAGTCTGGAAAAATCGATCTATACGCTGGCCGATCTCGACAACGTGAAACCGATTGTGGCGAATTCGGCGCTGCCGGGTTTCAAGCCATCCGAACAGCACGTGCTCGCCAGCGGCAAGGTGCGGCAGGTCGGAGAAACCATTGCGATGTGCGTTGCGGCGACGCGCGCCGCCGCGGAAGATATCGCCGCGCAGGTTTTCGTGGACTTTGAAGAACTGCCGGCTGTCGTCGACATGCTCGACGCTCGCCGCGCAGACTCCTCACTGGTTCACGAGCACTGGGGGGACAATGTCTTTCTCGAAACCTTCGTCGACGCGAAGCCTGAGGTCGATCTGGACGCGATCCGCCGCGACGCGCCGATCAAGGTTCATCGCAAGCTACGTACCTCGCGCCAGAGCATGGCGCCGATGGAAGGCCGCGGCGTCGTCGCACACTGGGACAGGCGCCTGTCGCAACTGATCATCCACACGTCGGCGCAGATGCCGCACATCACCCGCACAGGCCTCGCGCATTGCCTCGGTCTCGATGAGGGCCAGGTCCGAGTGATCGCGCCCGACGTTGGCGGAGGTTTCGGCTACAAGGGCATCCTGTTGCCCGAAGAAGTATGCTGCGGCTGGCTTGCGATGCATCTGGAGAAGCCGGTGCGCTGGCTTGAAGATCGCCGCGAACAGTTGACGGCCAACGCGAATTGCCGGGAACACGACTACGACATCACCGCCTATGCAGAACTCGACGGCCGGCTTATCGCTGTTGAGTGCGAGGCTAGCGTGGACTCAGGCGCGTATTCGTCGTATCCGTTCTCCGCCTGTCTCGAGGCCGCGCAGGTGGGCAGCATCCTGCCCGGCCCCTACAGGATGGACCGCTATCGCTGCCGCACCTGGTCGGTTGCGACGAACAAGCCGCCCATCCTGCCTTACCGTGGCGTGGCTCGTACCGGCGTGTGCTACGCGATTGAATCGGTTATGGACGCGATCGCCGTGGAAGCGGGCATCGAGCCGTACGAAGTGCGACTGCGCAACCTCGTCGAGCCGCACGAAATGCCGTACGACAACATTACTAACAAGCACTTCGACAGCGGCGATTATCCGGAGGCTGTACGGCGCGCCATCGCTGCCATCGATCTTCCCGCGGTACGTGCGCGTCAACAGCGCGGCGAGCCTGATGCGCGCCGGATCGGTTTCGGTCTGGCGATCTTCTGCGAGCAAGGTGCACACGGCACTTCGGTGTATCACGGCTGGGGCATTCCGATGGTGCCGGGATACGAGCCGGCAGTCATTCGTCTCACGCCTGACGGCATTCTGGAAGTGCGGGCCGGCGTGCATTCGCACGGTCAAAGCATGGAGACGACGCTCGCGCAAATCGCGCACGAGGTGCTCGGCATCGATACGGAACGCGTCCGCGTCGTGCTCGGCGACACCGGTGTGACGCCGTATTCGACCGGTACATGGGGCTCGCGCTCGATCGTGATGGCCGGCGGCGCAGTGGGACAGGCTGCCAGGGAGCTCAAACAGCGGATGCTGAAAATCGGCGCATGGCTGCTGAAGGAACCGCTCGACGCTGTGCGTTGGGAAAACGGAGCGGTCGTCGGCATGCAAGGTCGCCGTACCATCGCAGACGTTGCGCGGACATGGTATCTCGCCCCACAGTTGCTACCGCCCGACGTCGATCCACGCGGCCTGGAAGTGTCGACGTCGTACCAGGCGAAGCGCGACACCGGCACGTTTAGTTACGCATGCCATGCGGTCGTCGTCGCCGTCGACACGCAACTCGGCAAGACCGAGATTCTCGATTACGTGATCGTCGAGGACGGCGGCGTGCTGATCAATCCGATGGTCGTCGACGGCCAGGTGTTCGGCGGTGCGGCGCAGGGAATCGGCACGGCCCTTTACGAAGCGATGCCGTACAGCGAAGACGGCCAGCCGCTCGCCTCTACCCTCGCCGACTACCTGCTCCCCGGCGCCACGGAAGTCCCTGCAATCCGTATCGAACACATGGAAACGCCCGCTCCGTACACCGAATTCGGCCAGAAAGGCATCGGCGAAAGCGGCGCGATCGGTTCACCGGCCGCAATCGCGAATGCCGTCAACGATGCACTGCGGCCGTTCGGCGTTCAGGTCGACCAGTTGCCGATCTCGCCACGTGTCATTGTTGAAGCCATGCGATCGGCAACGCCGGCCCGTGCCGCCAAGGGGATGCCAGCATGAAAGCCGCGATGTACGACTATGCAAAGCCCGTCACCGCGGATAGCGCGGTCGCGCTGGTTGGCGCCAGCGATGGAATGGCGAAGTTCGTGTCCGGCGGACAGTCGCTTGGCCCAATGATGAATCTGCGGCTCGCGCAGCCCGGGACGCTGGTCGATCTGCGCGGTGTCCCCGCATTGCGCGAATGCCGCAGCGAAGGCAACCTGACGCTGATCGGCGCATGCGTGACACACGCGGAGATCGAAGATCGCAAGATCGACGACGGCACGCAGGGATTGATGCCCTACGTGGCGCGCGGCATCGCGTATCGCGCGGTGCGCAATCGCGGCACGCTCGGCGGCAGTCTCGCGCATGCCGATCCGGCTGCCGACTGGATTAACACGATGGTTGCCCTCGACGCGGAATTTCTCGTCGCGGGCCCGCATGGGACACGCTCGTTGACGGCAGCCGGCTGGATGAGCGGCGCGTTCACGACCGCGCTGGAGGCCGACGAGATTCTCACCGGCGTGCGCTTCCGGCGCCTGTCGCCTGCCGCGCGCTGGAGCTACTACAAGTTCAATCGCAAGCCCGGCGAGTTCGCGGAAGCGATTGCGGTCTTCGTCGACGATGCGCCGGCCGGCATTTGCCGCGCCGTGATCGGTGCGATCGACGGACCGCCGCATGTGATCGGGAACGCGCGCGCGTTGCTCGACAACCCCGATGCAGCGCTGCTCGATCCGCATCTCGACGCAGCGGGTCTCGAAACCGGGAGCTACGAATACCAGGTACATCGCGTGGCGTTTGAACGGGCTGCGGCAATCGTCCGCGAAAACAGGAAGCAGCAATGACCGATATCGTCAATATCGTCACTCAACGGATCGAACTCCGAATCAATTGCGAGCAGGTGTCGATCGCCGTCGAACCGCGCACCAGTCTCGCGGACCTCCTGCGCGAACAGCAGATGCTGTGCGGCACGAACCTCGGCTGCGAACAGGGCGTGTGCGGCGCGTGCACGCTGATGGTCGACGGCATGCCAACCCGCTCGTGCATCACGTCCGCTGTGTCGTGCGCGGGATCTGACGTACAGAGCATCGAAGGTTTCGACGACGACGCCGTCATGAACGAACTGCGCGCCGCCTTCACGGCGGAACACGCGTTGCAGTGCGGCTACTGCACGCCGGGCATGCTCATGACCGCGCGCGACATCGTCACGCGCCTGCCCGACGCCGACGATGAGCGCGTGCGGCTCGAACTATCCGGCAACCTGTGCCGGTGCACCGGTTATGTCGGCATCGTGCGGGCGATCCGGCGCGTGCTGGATGCGCACCGCACAAGTCAGAACGTACCGCTCGCCGTGACTGCCGCAGCCTGATCCTCAAGCCTCAAGAGACCGGAAACCGAATGGAAATTGAGCAAAGCTTTACCGTGCCCTATCCGCGCGGCGTCGTATGGAACTGCTTTCGCGACGCGCCTGGGATCGTAGCGTGTCTGCCCGGCGCATCGCTGACCGCGCCGCCGGATGAAGGCCGGCTGAAGCTTGCCATGACGGTCAAACTCGGGCCGATTGTGGCGAGTTTTGCGGGCGACGGCGAAATGAAGCTGGACGACACGGCGTGGCGTGGCAGCGTCGTCGGAGGCGGCGTGGATCGCAAGAGCGCGTCACGCGTAAAAGGGGAGGCGTCGTTCTCACTCGACGACCCGACGCCCGGCGAAACGCGCGTCGACGTGAAGGTGGACTATGCGATCGCCGGCAGTCTTGCGCAGTTCTCGCGCGGCGGCATCGTGAAGGAACTCGCCACACGGATGACCGAAGCCTTCGCTGCGAACCTCAAGGACCGGCTGGATCTCGCGGCTTCCGAAGCCGCAGTTACGACTACTGCGCCGGTTGCCGAGCCGGAACTGGCAACCGTTTCAGCCCCCGGCCTGGTGACGACACCAGCCACACCAGTTCCACCCGTTGTGCAGGCTACAGACATCGCACCAACCCAGACGGCCAACCCGGTTGCGAAGCCGCCGGCCAATGCCCCGCTCAACCTCGGCAGCATGTTCTGGAAAATTCTTTGGTCGCGTGTTCGCGGTCTCATCGGCCGCGGGGGTGCGTAGATGACATCACCGATTCGGGATTCAGCATTGGAGCGCCTGTGTGCAGTTCGTCCTCAATGGCGTGCCGTGCGCTTTGCACGCGAAGCCGTGGCGCTGCCCGACTTGACGCTGCTGCATGCAGGCCCTCCATATGAGGACCCGTGCAGACCTCCCGCGCCGGTGTTGTCGTCGGCGGTGTTGTGCTGCCTTCATGAAGGCTGGGCAGCAAGCGAGCGGGATGCCGAGCGCCTGATTGCCACCGGCCGGGTGAAGCTCGTTAGCGCCCAGTCCTATGGCGTGGTTACGCCGCTCGCCGCAGTCATTTCTGGCGGCACGGCGCTTGTCGAAGTCGGCGATCCGACCGGTGCCGCCTGGTCGCTGCTGGGCAGCGGCGCCGGGCCTCAGTTGCGTTTCGGCTCGCGCGATCCGGCGATTCTCCACCGCATGAAATGGCGCGACTCGATTCTCGCACCAGCGCTCGATACAGCGCTGCGTGGCGAACCGGTCGATCTCCTCCCGCTCGCCCGGCGCGGCCTCGACAATGGCGACGATCTGCACGCCCGCACGACCGGCGCAAGCGCGGCGCTCTACGAAGTATTGTCGGCACGGCTCACCGATGCGTCGATCAATACGATGTTGCAACAGACGCCGCTATTTTTCCTCACGCTGTGGATGGCTGCCTGTCGCCTGATGACGTTGGCTGCCGCGCGCAATGCGGATCCTGCATCGACACTCGTTGTGTCGCTTGCGGGGAACGGCGTGGACGTCGGCATCCAGTTGGCGGGCCGGCCGTCTCACTGGCACATCGCCGTTGCCGACGCGCCGGCGGGGGCGCCGCTCAATCCCGCGCTCGAGGTCGCCGCCGCCCGCTTGACCGGAGACAGCGGCGTAATCGATGCGGTGGGTTTCGGTGCGCAGGCGCTCACGCTGGCGCCCGAACCGGCGAGCGGATTCGCCGCGTGGCTGCCGCCCGAATGGCAACGCGAGCAAGCCCAACTGTATGCGGGCACCCACCCTTACTTTACGGATCTCCATTGCGGACTCGATGCCGCGCGCGTGGCCCTGTACCGCATCGCGCCACTTGCTGCGATCGCGATGATCGGCGCCGATGGGCGCGCCGGTCTGCTAGGCCGCGGTCTGTTCGCCGCACCTGCGAGTCTGTTTGCGAAAGCTGCGCAATCTCTTCAAACGTGATGATCATCAACGAACCCGCTACCCTCGCTGCCGTGGAAGCCGCTTTCGATGCCTACGAAACCGCGCTGACAACCAATGACGTCGCCACGCTCGACGCGCTGTTCTGGGACAGTCCGCATACGGTGCGCTACGGCGCAACCGAAAACCTGCAAGGCTACGAAGCCATTCGCGAGTTCCGCGCGCAACGTCCCGGCAAGGGCTTGATGCGCACGATCGTGAGCCGCTCCATCACCGTCTTCGGCGACGACTTCGCGACCGCCAGCATCGTCTTCACTCGCGATGGCGAGCCGCGTCCCGGCCGTCAGTCACAGAGCTGGGCGCGGATCGACGGCGCCTGGCGCGTGGTTGCCGCGCACGTGAGCTGGATGGACGCATGATGCGCGCCGGCCTTTTACAACCGGGACTGAACGGCGCATTCGTGGCGGACGGCTTCGGCGCAATGCCGTCTCCGGTCACAGCAAAAAGCCACGCGTTGGCGGGCAAGCGACTCGCCGTCAAGGACGTTTTCGATATCGCGGGTTTGCGCACGGGCGCGGGCAGCCTCGCGTGGCTCGACCAGCAGACGCCGGCCACGCAGACCGCGCTCGCGGTTCGAACGATGCTCGAAGAAGGCGCGTCATGGACGGGCAAGACCGTCACCGACGAACTCACCTACAGCCTCGCCGGCATCAACGCGCACTATGGCACGCCGGAAAACCCTGCAGCCGAGGACCGGATTCCTGGCGGCTCGTCATCCGGCTCCGCCGTCGCGGTCGCCGCTGGCCACGCCGACATCGGCCTCGGTACGGATTGCGGCGGCTCGATTCGACTGCCTGCCAGTTATTGCGGCATATGGGGCATCCGGCCGACACATGGACGCATTGCGGACAACGGCTGCCTGACACTTGCCCATAGCTTCGATACGGTCGGATGGTTCGCGCGCGATGGCGCGACACTGGCGAGTGCGTTCGAGGTGCTGGCCCATAGCATCGCGAGCGAGGAAGCAGGCGATGTGAAACTTCACGCGCCACGCGAAGTGCTTGCCGCGCTGAACCCGCAGGTGCATGCAGCGTTCGGCGCCGTCATGCGCAAGTTTGGCGTAGTTGAACAGCCGGCGTCGGACGATATTCAGTTAAGCGGCTGGGCACAAGCGTTCCGCGTATTGCAGGGCGCCGAGATCGCGCAACAGCACGGCGCATGGGCGCGCGAGAACCTCGGCAGTTTCGGTGCGGATGTCCGTTCGCGATTCACAGCGTGTCTGACGATCGATCCCGCCCAGGTTCAGCGCGCGCAATCTACGCGTAGCGCTGCCTGTCGAGCGATGGCCCGCGCGTTCAGCATGCCCGGCATGTACTGGCTAACACCGACGCTACCCTCTATCGCGCCGCGGACCGACGCATCGAACGCGGAAGTTGACGACATCCGCACACGCGCGCAACAGATGCTGTGCATCGCTGGACTCGCCGGCCTGCCGCAGGTCAATTTCCCATGGACCACGTTCGACGGCGCGCCGCTCGGCCTGTCGGTGATCGGAGCGCGAGGCGATGACGAGGGCGTGCTCGCGGTGGCTCGCGCGATTCACGCCTCGCTATAGAAGCAGCAATGTCAGTCGTCGTCGCTTTTTTTCGCGGCGCCGCCGACCGGCGTGCGGCTCAGATCGTTATTGGTCTCGACAAGCAAGGTCAGATACGCCATGAAGCGCTGGCGATCCTCGGCCGGCAGCGCCGCGACCGTCCGCTCGTGAGCACGGGCCACACCTGTTTCGAGCCGCGCCAGCAGTGCCCGCCCGATCTCCGTCAGCTCAGCCACCTTCTTGCGCTTATCCGTTTTCGACACGCGCCGCTGAATGAAACGCCGCTCGACCAGCCGCCCGATCACATCGGCGGTAGTCGCGCGATCGAGACCGACCGCGCGCGACAACGCGATCTGTTCGGATGGTCCCGTCTGCTCAAGTGCTGTGAGAATGCTGTACTGCACTGGCGTAACACCCTCCGGCGCGCACTCTTCGATAAAAAGCGCGACATGGATCTGATGCAGCCGGCGGATCAGGAAGCCGGGGCGTGCATCGAGGGCGGTATGACGCCAGTCCCTGGGCGCGTTATCGCTCGCGCCTGCCCTGCCGGGTTTCGTTCTATTCGGACTCGCCGCCATGAGTTGCCCTGAGTTATTTCAAGTTGCTTGCGGATGACTATCCGACGCGTTGCTCCACACCGTGACCTCAACAGGCGTGGGCCGGAAACCCGACGACGGATTGTTCTGCTGCGGGCAGTTCGACAGTACAGCGATAACAGGCATCTCCGCACGCAACACCACATAGTCGCCGGCCTTCGACGGGCTGGGCGCAATCTCGACCTCGCCTTGCTGGCCGAACGTCACGCGCATAAAAAAGTTGATGTTGGAGACGATCTCGGATGGTGCCAGCGACCACTTCGCCAGTTCCCGCACGAAATTGCTGCGGCAGCTCAGCTTGTTGTGCACGCCATAGCGAAGGAAGTCCATCTCATGGCTGCAGCATCCGGCGAGCGTGTCGTGAAAGCCGCACGTGTCTTCGAGCACCGAAAACATCTTGCGTGCACGATCGGAATAGATCGTGGTGCCCGTGGTCACGTACAAAGAGCGGTTCAGTTTCACCGTGTTCGGCACGTTGAGCCGGTCGAGCGGCAACTCGCCGGAGTAGCAAAGAAAGTCGACCGCCTGCTGTCCCTCCAGATCGACGATACGCAAGTAGTCGCCAGTTTCCAGACGCTTCGACCAGCGCCCGCCCGGCTCGATGACTTCGCGATACGCCGGTTCCTGCAACATGAGATCGCCGCTCTCTTTCATTTCGTCAAGCCTCCCTATTCCCTAGCTAATCTATCAACCTGAAGTCATTTCATCAGTATGCATCGTATCAGCAAAGACGGAAAAACTCTTCCCTATTGGCAAGGCGATTTGACGAGCAACATATGATCCGATGCACGTCGGCATCAAGACCGTGCCACCGATCCAAACGAGTGCATTGTGCCCTTCCATCATGGCATCAAGTGTTTTCTTGGTGCGCAAATTGCCCTCTATCGAAGCATTCAGCCGTCTCACCCGACACGCATATCGGCTGCGCACGGTACTCACTCACCTGGCATGTGAATTGCATCGGAAACACGCAACTTGTCAGTGTGCATACGAATTTTCGATTGCATGTGAACGAGACGGCCTGTCGGCCACCAGAGCGCACACTTCGCGCGCCATCCGAGTCATTACAGCCAAGAGGGGTACTCATGTCGTCTCTCACCATCCAGCGTGCCGTAACGGACCAGTCTTTCCGCACCGGCTTCAGGCGGTTCGCGCTGTCGTCGCTTCGTTCGCTGTTCGCCATTGCCGCCTTTGCGGGCGCCGCGCACATTGCATCGGCTGCGAGCGTCGACGACATCAAATCGCGCGGCTATATTTCAGTCGCGACCGAAGACGACTTCAAACCATTCGAATTCGTCGATAACGGTACCCCCACCGGCTACGACAACGAGATGCTCGCGCTAGTGAAGAAGAAGCTTCCAGTACAGGTGAAGCAGCAGATCATGCCGTGGTCGGGCATTCTGCCCGGCGTAACGACAGGCAAGTACGACATGGCGGTCACCGCGGTTCTCGTCACGCCGGAGCGCAAGGGCACCTTCGATTTCACCGCGCCGCTGGCGGAATCGACAACGTTTTTCGCGACGAAGAAGGGATCGCCCATCAAGTCTGCTGACGACCTGGTCGGCACGGTGATCGGCGTGCAGACCGGCAGCGCCATGCTGGCCGACGTGAAAGCATTCGACGAGCAACTGAAAAAGACCCACGGCGGCAGCGGCCTCAAGCAGATTGTCGAATATCAGTCGTATCCGGAGACCTATCAGGATCTCGCACTCGGCCGGCTCGACGCCGTCGCCAACACGCAGATCAATCTCAACTCGCTGATCAAGACGCGTCCGGACACATTCGTAATCGGTCAAAAGATCGGCAATCCAGTGTATATCGCATGGGCGGTCAAGAAGGGCGACACTGCTGCCCTGCAGATGGTCAACAGCGTGCTCCTCGATCTGCGCAAGAGCGGTGAGATGTACCAGGTTCAGAAGAAGTGGTTCGGCGCCAGCTTTGAATCGATGCCGCAGTCCATCAATTGATCTCGCAGGCGAGCCCGCTTAATGACCGCTTACGATTACTGGAGCATCACGCAAGGTGCGCTCGCGACCATTTCGCTATCGCTCGTCAGCATCATGCTCGGCGTTCCACTCGGGCTCGCACTGGCACTGATTCGCTGGGCGAAAGTGCCAGTGCTCGACCGCTTCGTGTACTCCTACGTCAGCATCATCCGGTCGTGCCCGACCGTGACGTTGACCTTGCTGGTGTTTTTCGCCTTGCCTCAACTCGGACTGTCGCTCGATCCGCTGCCGGCGGCGATTGTCGCGTTGACCATCAGCACGTCAGCCTTCAACTGCGAGATATGGCGCAGCTCGCTCGTCGAATTCCCGCGAGATCAATACGATGCGGCACTGTCATTCGCGATGCCGCGTTTCACCCGCATCCGGCGCATTGTGATGCCGCAGGTTTGCCGCGCGAGTCTGCCCGGTCTCGTCAACGAGATGACACTACAGATCAAGTCGACGCCCGCGGTGGCGGTGATCGGCATCGTCGAGATTACTCGCGCTGCATTGCGAGTCGGCTCGAACACGTATGAGCCGCTGCCTCCGTTTATCTTCGCGCTCGTGCTCTATGGCCTGATCGTGTTCGCGCTCATCAGGCTGCAACGTGCGGTCGAGAAACGTCTTCGCTCCGGAGGCATGATTTGATCAACAACTTCCTGATCATCTGGCAGCAGCGCGACATCGTGCTGGCTGGCCTGCTCAACACGGTGATCCTTCTGGTCATATCCGGCGTGGCGTCGCTCGTGCTGGGCGCGCTATTCACGCCGTTGCTCATGTCGGAGAACAAGGCGGTCAGCCGCGCGGCCGCCGCCTACGTCGATGCCATGCGCTGCGCGCCGTTCCTGCTGTTCGTCTACCTGATTTACTTCGGCTTGCCGACGCTCGGCGTCAAAATGTCGAACTGGTCGGCTGGCGCAGTCGCGCTGATTCTCTACAACACGGCGTACATGAGTGAGTTGCTGCGCGGCGCATGGCTCGAGCTTCCTGCATCGTTGATCGAGTCGGGCAAGGCGTTCGGATTTCGCGGCCTCACCCTCTTGCGACGGATCATCCTGCCGCCGGTCATGCTGCGCGCGATGCCCCTGGTTGGCAACCAGCTGATCCAGATCGTCAAGGACAGCGCGTTTCTGACCGTCATCGCCGTCGGCGAACTGACGCATGAAATGACGGGCATTCAGGCAACCTACTTCATTCCGTTCGCTGCGTTCGTCGCGGCGGTCCTCCTTTATTGGTGTCTCTGCCTTGCAATCGAAGCCGGCACCGGGATGCTGAACAAATTCGCCGAGGAGCGTCGAGCGTGACCCCGACTTTGCCTTTGACCATGGCTGAAACCGAAACAGAAAATCTGCCGTCCGTCGATACGCCTCCGAACGTCCTTAGGCTTGTCGGCGTCTCCAAGTCGTTCGGCGATAACCACGTTCTGCGCGACGTGTCATTGCAGGTTGCGCAGGGCGAGACCGTTTGTCTGGTAGGACCGTCTGGATGCGGCAAGTCGACGCTGTTGCGCTGCATCAACTGGCTTGAAGTACCCGACGCAGGCAGCGTGCATGTGTCCGGCCAACGGATGGGCGTGCGCGACAATACCCGTATCAGGATGAGCGATGCCGATCTGGCGAGATTGCGCGCCAAAATTGGCATGGTCTTCCAGCATTTTGCTTTGTGGCCACACCTGAGCGTCATCGAAAACGTGATGGAGGCGCCGCTGCACGTGCTCAAACGCGACCGCACCACCGTGCGCGAGGAAGCGATCGAACTGCTTACCCGCGTCGGCCTTGCCGACAAGCACGACCAGTTTCCTTCTCGCCTGTCTGGGGGGCAGAAGCAACGGGTCGGCATTGCTCGCGCTCTTGCGATGAAACCGGATGTACTGCTGTTCGACGAACCGACCAGCGCGCTCGATCCGATGCTGGTTGGCGAAGTGCTGAGCGTGATGAGGTCGCTTGCGAACGAAGGTGCGACGATGGTGATCGTCACACACGAAATGGAATTCGCGCGACAGGTAGCGGATCGCATCGTGTTCATGGATAGCGGCCACGTTGTCGAAACGGCGACGCCGGCCAAATTTTTCGGCTCGCCGGACTCGCTGCGCGCCAGGCAGTTTCTCGCCCGATTTCATGGACATGGCGGCAACACTTCGGATTGAGGCCGAGATGGCATTTCTTTCGCCATCGATTTCGACAATACGGTCCCCCTCGCGTCGGACCTGGTTTGGACACAAACCCTGCATTGGTTGTAGGCGCGTGGTTCGCCTCAGCACTTTTGACAGACGCCATCCGCACATCCAGCGACGAGCCCCAGCCGGGGTCTGTTGGTTCAGCAACGATACGGGGCGCCGGTGTCCCGGGCGCGGGCAGTGTGGCCCGTTAGTCGTTGTCTCCCGCAACGCCGCCTAACGGGCAACTCGTTGAGTGAAGCCCGTCATCCGATCGCGACAACCATGGCCGCGTCCAATACGCGACGTTACGTTCGCACGCAGATAGCAAGGCCTCAGAACACCGAAAAGACCTTGCTTCACGGCAAACGAGCCGAAATTTGTCCCGGCGATCGGCGGTTCTGATGTGATGGACGACTCCCGCTAAATGGCGAGAGATTCATGCCAAAGTGGACGGGTCGTGATGCCCACGGCAAAGGAGCGTTCATCATGAAGATAGCAACTGTTGGACTGGATCTGGCCAAGAATGGGTTGCAGCTTCACGGAGTCGATTCGCAAGGTCACCTTGTTGCGCGCAAGCAGTTGAGACGCACAGAAGTACTCCTGTATTTCGCGAAACTTGAACCGTGCGTGGTCGGTATGGAGGCGTGTGGGTCGTTGCACTACTGGG